>JAOQAL010000051.1 GCA_025963615.1 Chitinophagaceae bacterium
CCATTGATGGCGCCGATGAAATAGATCCGCAATTACAATTAATTAAAGGTGGCGGTGGCGCCTTGCTCCAGGAAAAAATGGTAGCCGCGGCATCCAAAAGACTTATCGTTATAGCCGACAATGGTAAAATGGTGGAATGTCTTGGAAAACATCCTTTGCCAGTAGAAGTTATTGCGTACGGATGGAAGCAAACCCAGAAGCATATCGGGATGCTTCCCTGCCTTAAATCTGTTTTAAGGTTAAGGGATGACAAACCTTTTATTTCTGATCATGGTCATTACATTCTTGATTGCTATTTTGAAAAAATAGAAAATGCGGGATGGTTGAGCCAGCAATTAAATAATATCCCGGGCGTAGTGGAAAATGGTTTGTTTGTCAACATGGCTAGCGCAGCAATTATTGGTCATGACGACGGATCTGTGCGAACCTTGAATAAATAAAAAAGAGGCTGTCTCAAGAGTATTGTTTTAAAATAATCCCCCGGAGATGTTGAGAAAGGAAAGATTGATTCTTAACAGTTCATCTCTTTGCTTCTTTGCGCGAAATATTACTTTTGAGACAGCCGCTTTAAAAGAATAATTTCAAAAAATTATTTTAGCGTTATATCAATAGAAATACCCAGATAAACCACGGTGACAATCTTATCGCAGGCACCGCTACCCCATGACAACATAAATTTAGGTCTGCTGCCTATTTTAATATCATAGGCCCCGGTGGTGGGATAAAATATAAGATCCAGTGCACAGGCGCCGCTTAACACAACCGGAGTTGTAATGGTAACACTGTAAGCTTCTCCTTCTTTATTAATGCCGGTAGTGCTTCCGGAAATAGTGGTTGTATTATCCGAAAAATCACGAAGGTTAGCACCCAGGTTGATTACAAAATTACGGGTATAGGTCACGAGGGTATGCGTTTTGCCATCAGCAAAAAGAAATGTGAAACCGGAAGAGCTCAGTGTAAAGTCGACACGATTGTCTGTCCGAACGATATTACTTTGCGTAAAGGTTCCATTCAAGGTGACAGTATCAACCGTTTTATAATTTACAAACTCAATGGTACGTTCTGTAGCCTGTGTATAATTGGCGCCGGTATAACCCACAATGATTTTCCCGCTGCGAGTACGGCCTGTGAGCGGATTCACACAACCAGTCCCGAAATCAATCGTAATCTTTTTTGTATCCACATTGACGGTGATGGTAGCACAACTGACCGGCCTTAAATCAGCGCTGCCATCTTCAGTTCCATCTGCGGCATCCATCGCTGTCACAATACCTTCCGTAACCTGGCCATCGGTAACAGAAACCTGGTTGGAAGTAGATACTTCAGTACCAGGCTGGGTACTATCCTTTGATTCATCTTTTTTACAGGAAACAACAACAAGCATCAGTGCGAGGCCAAAAAAGGAAGTGAGCTTAAACGTTTTCATAATAGCTTTTTTAGGTTCAGATTAAGTAACGGACTAACTAAAACGTTTAAAAGCTATTTATATTTTTTTATGATGGCAGTAGTTTTACCAAAGAAAAACACGGGTGTCATTGCCAGCATAGCAATATACAGCAAATGAGTGCGTTGACCTGCCACTGAGATAAAAAGCAACCTGTAAAAACAGTAAAGAAACCTACCGTTACCTACTGTAATCCAAACATTCCCTTGTTTAACTGCTGCAGGATCTGCGTTTTAAAGGCCGCAGGAACCAGCAAGGAAATATTATGAGGACTGCCCCCATAAGCCACCATCCGCACCGGAATGTTAACAATGGATTCAAACAGTTTTTTTATAATATTCGATGTTTGTGAAATCTCGTTGCCCACTACAGAAATGATGGTTTGATTTTCATCAATCTCCACGGTACCAAAGGGTTCTAGTTCTTTCAGAATATTCTTAAGATTGGCGGGATTATCAATGGTCAGTGAAACAGCCACTTCAGACGTTGCAATCATATCAATCGGTGTTTTGTATTTTTCAAATACTTCAAATATTTTTCTCAAAAACCCATAAGCCAGCAACATACGGCTGCTTTTTATGCGGATGGCAGTAATATTGTCTTTTGCCGCTACCGCTTTTACGCCCACACTTCCTGCTTCTTCGATTATCAATGTTCCTCTCGCTTCGGGCTGCATGGTATTTAATAATCTTACCGGTATCTTATAGGTTTGGGCAGGCCATATCGATGCAGGGTGTAAGATTTTAGCACCGAAATAAGCAAGTTCTGCAGCTTCATCAAAACTTAGTTGCTCTATCGGCATTGTTTTCTTCACCATCCGCGGATCATTATTATGCATACCATCAATGTCTGTCCATATTTCGCATACGGAAGCATTAATCGCCGCGGCTACTAAGGAAGCGGTATAGTCACTTCCTCCTCTTTTTAAATTATCCACTTCACCCCTGGCATTGCGGCAGATATAACCCTGTGTCACAAAAAACTTTTTGCCCGCATGCTGTTGAAGCAATTGTGTCAACTTCACTTTGATACTTCCAATCTGCGGTTCGTCATTTACATCAATAGTCATAAATTCCAGCGCAGGCAGTAAGGCATGATGGATGCCCTGCTCTTCCAGGTAAATGCAAAACAATTTGGTAGAAAGCAGTTCACCCTGCGCCAGGATGTCTTTACTTAAGGCTTCACTAAAAGAAATCTTTAAAATGATAGTCAGGAATTCAAAATGCTCCGCGATCATGGCCTTTGCTTTTTCTACTGCTTCAGGCTTGTTTAACAGGCTGAGGATAAAGTCCTGGTAATGGGCTTCCAGTTTATCAATAGCTTGTTTGGCTACTGCCCGATCGCCTTTGGCGATAAGATCACCGATTTCCACCAGGGCATTGGTGGTCCCTGACAGGGCGGATAAAACCACAATGGTTGGTTCCGTCTGTTTTGTAACTAGTCCTGCAATATGGTGCATACGTTCCGGCTTACCTACGCTGGTGCCGCCAAACTTCATTATTTTCATGGCCTTATTATTCTATTAAAATGATAGATTTCCTGAAATTAAGGGTTGCAAAGATAATAGCAGTTACAATAACAATTGTTAGGAAATTGTAATTATGCTGGATGCTGATGCGGGGATGCTGGATACTGGATGATGGATGCTGGATACTGGATACTGGATG
>JAOQAL010000065.1 GCA_025963615.1 Chitinophagaceae bacterium
GTTTATAACTTTCCAAAAGCTACATTTTTTACTGATCAACCCTTTAATTAATGACGCGGCATAAGATACAAAATCCGATTACGTTCTATCTGCAAATGAAGGAAGAAGGAGCTCTTTTATACGAAAAGGGGACTCTTTTTCAAAAATCCTTTAAGTGGAGATAAGGGAGTACAATCGCCCCCCTGCTACCTTTCCTGGTCTTTCTAAATAGCAACCTCAAGGGTTTGATAATCAAACTGTCAGGTTTAATTAAAATAGCTGCAAACTGAGAGCTGATAGGTCGGGAAGACTGTACGACCCTAAATCGCTAATGGTTTATAAATCAATTGGTTGGTTTGCAGAAGTATAACAAGTAAAAAAAGCCTGGCTTCCATAAAGGTTTTGGTAGCGGGCGGAGTGTTTTTAGCCAGTTCTCAATATTTACCGTGTTTTTATCATTTTTACCACCGTGAATCCCCTATATTTATACCCCCCACTTTTACTGAATTAATTTACATTATTACGGCTTTTAAAAACACAATCCGGAGGCGGAGCTGATTACTATCATAGTATATATTTTATATAACTATTATATATTGATTGTTAAATAGTTACGTGAATTTTTAGTAGGCTACCCATGGTAGTTTGGTTTAAAATTTTAAACTTTTAAACCACAAATTATGACTACCACTATCAAGCAAAAAAGCAAGGGCAAATTAGCAGGAACGAAACATGTTGACCAGTTGATCCGTAACTACAAAAAGGATCGTTGGATTCAGAATTCTCAACGCCTGGGTAAAGAGGACTCGCTGAGTACCTGGTTTGGACTGGATGAACTGGGCGAATTTCTGCAATTGGCCAAACAACATAAAGCAGATGGCATTAAGATCTATTATGGGGTATATGGGAATGAATACACAGGTGACCCGGAACTTCGGGGAAGGCAGACTGTTGTATTGGTGGCGACAAAACAAAACACCGCAGCAGGCGGCCTTACCAATAAAGATATTTATATCCAGAGAGATAACCGGTCGGAAATACTGGCATTCAACTTTGGCCATATCTGCCCACCTTATTGCACAACGGAAGAAAATGGAGAAAATGATTTTGGCAGGTTAGGCGTTTCAATTTTGCAAACCAATCATACTCTGGTCGTTATCTAACGTGAAAATCTGTTTAGAAAAAAGTAAGGCCAGATTATAAAACTGGTCTTACTTTTATCTATGCGATTCACATTTGATCTGATAATATTACTCGCAGCAATCATTACAGGGGGCATCACATTTAAAAAATCCAATCCTCCTTATATAAAAATATTGCCATTTTTTTTACTGCTGATCTTCGTGGTAGAAATGTACGGGCAATTTATCAGCAAAGCCGGTCACAATAATACCTGGCTTTATAATCTTCTTTCCGTTGTAGAATTTACTTATTTCCTCTATTTTTTTTTATCAACCGCAACGCGTCCTTCCGCACGAAAAATCCTTCGTATCCTGCTGGTAGGCTTTCCGCTCTTATGCCTGGTTAATATCTTTTTTTTTCAGGGCCAGCATGTTTTTCATACCTATACCTACGGGCTGGGGGCGATATTGATGGTGCTCCTGGGTGTGGCCTATTTTTACCAGTTATTTAAGGCCAGTTTTAATGTAAACCTGCCGCGCCTGCCCGCCTTCTGGATCAGTACAGCGGTCATCTTCTTTTTTACCTGCTCCGTATCCATTCTCGGCACAATAAATTATGTATCCGTTTTATCGGAACAGGTCATAAAGACTTCGCAAAATCTATTGCTTACCGTGAATAGCCTGTACTATATATTATTTATTATATCGTTTATATGCCAAACCAATACCCGGAAATATTAACCCAATTCATCGCCAACATACTGATAGCCGCCTTTTTGATAGCATTCATTGTAGCCATGCTGTTGCTATTTCAAAAAAGAAAGCTCATGCAGGAAAAAAAGATGGAATATTTGAAGGCGCAATTTGAAAAAGATCTGCTACAAACAAAGCTCGATATCCAGGAAGAGGTTTTGAAGAATATCTCGATGGAAATACATGATAACATCGGGCAGGTAATGCTACTCGCAAATGTTAACACATCTATCCTGCTAACTATGCCCCTGCCGCCTGAAGCAGCAGAGATCATTAAACATAACAAATCGCTTCTGAACAATGCGATCGAGGACATTTCCCAACTATCCCGGTCGCTCCATTCCGACAGGATAATTGAACTTGGCGTTTTTAACGCGATCAAACATGAGCTTGCGCTGTTACAGCAAAAAGGACTGTACCAGGTTCGTATAAACGATGACCTGAAAAACGATGATACGGAACTGCCGGCCGAGAGCCAGTTGATTGTTTTCAGGATGTTCCAGGAAATAAGCAAAAACATTATTAAACATTCCCGTGCCACCCAAATAGAATTCTCTTTGCAGCGCTCCGGGAATGAAATTGAGGTAGTCATCAGTGATAACGGCCGGGGATTTGATATAGATGCAGATATAGCCGCAGGTAAGCTCAATGGCGTGGGTATGCGCAGTCTTTATTCGCGCGCCCGCATGATCAGGGGACGGATAGCGGTTAGCAGCCAATTAAATGAAGGTACCAGGGTCAGTATTTATATTCCAGTTAGTTAATTAAACTTTATAGCTACATGGCCAACCATAAAATTTCTCTCGCTTTTGCCGATGACCATATCATGCTGCGCAAGGGGCTTATAAAACTTATTTTGCTGTACGATTGTTATGAATCGCTGTTTGATGTGGACAACGGCAATCAGGTTATAGAAGAATTAAGAAAACATAAAATACCAGATATACTGGTGTTAGACGTGAACATGGCCGATAAAGACGGGATTGAGACCGCAGAATGGGTAAGCACGCACTATCCACAAATCAAGATTCTCGCACTGTCGATGTCCAGTGATGAAACAACTATTATAAAAATGATCCAGGCAGGCGCAAAAGGATACATTACCAAAAATAGTGACCCGGAAAAATTGAAAGAGGCAATAGACTCCCTGTATGAAAAAGGCTTTTACCTGCCGGAATCCTTATCGGGCAAGATTTTCAAAGGCATCAGGAATAATTTATCGGCTATCAATGAGATACCGGTTACACTGAACGAAAAAGAAAGAACTTTCCTGCATCTCATATGCAAAGGACTTTCCTACCAGGAAATTGCAGAAAAAATGTTTTTAAGTCCACGAACAATCGATGACTACAGTAAAAAACTGTGCAAGAAACTAAACGTGAAAAATAAATCGGGACTGATCGTATATGCAATGAACCACGCGCTCAATTGATTCGTGTCTTTAAAAAGAAACGCTTCATCAAAGTGGTTGGGCTGCCTTCTATTTCCAGGCTGCCCTGCGGGTTCTTACCCGGCATGTAATGAAGGCTTAAAAGGCTATCAGCGTTTGTTTTAAACGAAAGTATCAGCAAGGCAGTATCTTTTTGCGGTGCGTGTGTTACACGTGCAACTCGCCCTTCCAATTGCATATCTGAATTATCTTCAAAATGAAATAAGAAATTGTGAGAGTTTCTCACCCGGGCCACCAGGCGTTCATCGCCACTGATATAAAATATAAATCGCCGGTCGAGCGGGGTTATCAATATTATGTTCTCATCTTGGTAATGCAACGCGGAATCCTGCAGCCTGATACTGTAAAGTACCTGGCCACGAAAAGGCGCCTTATAGATCCTGTCCGGCCGGTGCGGGTTGCGGCTGACTAATAGAGTATCACCTTCTGAAACAATGGAATGATCAGGTTTCTTAAGCTCTATATATCCGTCTTCTGCCAGCGCGAGGTATTTAATTTTTGGAAACGACTCAACCCGTACCGGGACAGAAATATGATCGTTGAACTTTACAAAACAACAGAACCCAAGCATACCGGCAAGTAACAGGATAATAATGCTGTTACCCCACCTCGTTATCCAAGGAGGTAGTGAATGTATGGCCGCCCTTACTTCATTGTTGCTGATCGTTGACTGAGGCATAACTATTTTTTAATGATATCGAGTGTTATTTACTCAATTCCAGTTGATTTTTGATAAGGTTGAAATAATACCCGCTTTGTTCCACCAGGCGCTGGTGTGTTCCGAACTCTACAATTTGGCCATTGTCTATTACGATAATATTGTCGGCATTTTTTACGGTGCTTAACCGGTGCGCGATAATGACAGCGGTGCGTCCATGAAAGAATTTATCGAGATTTTCAGAGATAATCCGCTCGTTGCTTGCATCGAGTGACGAAGTTGCCTCATCGAATAAAATTATCTCAGGGTTTTTATAAACGGCGCGGGCTATCAGTAATCGTTGCTTTTGGCCCTGGCTAAGGCCGGCCCCATTATTTCCCAGTTTAGTTTTAATGCCCAGGGGAAGATGATCCACAAATTCTTTTGCATTGGCAATATGCAGGGCGTGGTTGAGGCGATGTGTGTCAGGCGACTCGTCGCTGAGGGCTATATTATTTTCAATGGTATCGGTAAAAATATATCCATCCTGCATTACCACTCCGCAGCGGCTTCTCCATTCCGATGTTTCCAATTGCTGTAGTGATAAGCCCCCCGCGGAGATCTCTCCTGAATATGGCTGATAGAACTTCAGGATCAGTTTAAGAATGGTTGTTTTACCGCTTCCGCTCGCACCCACAATGGCCGTTATTTTGCCGGCAGGTATCGTTAGGTTGATATTATTCAGCACTTTCCTGGAACGGGGGCCCTCATAATAAAAATCAACGTTTTTCAGAACGATCTTCGTGTGACCGAGCCCCCTTCTCACCGGTGCGGACTGCAACTGCAGGTTCGCATCCTCACTTTCAAGCGTATGGATCTCACCTATCCTGTCCAGGCTCATTTTAGCATTCTGAAAATCGGTTATGAAATGAATAAACTCTGAAAGGGGCGCATTAAGGGCGCCAATAATATATTGAATCGATAACATCATCCCGAAGCTGATCTGACCGTTAATCACGGCTTTCGCCGATAGGAAGGTTATTAGCAGATTCTTCAACTCATTAATGAACAGAGACCCGGCTTCCTGGTACTGTGAGAGCTTGGTACTGGCTATGTTGAGTCCAAATAATTTACCCTGTATCGCCTCCCATTCCCAGCGTTTGCGTTTTTCGCAATTGTTAAGCTTGATCTCCTGCATGCCTGCCAGCAGCTGATGAATACCGGTCTGATTTTCAGCCAGTACCGAAAATCTTTTATAATCTATTACTTTACGACGCTGTAAAAAAATCAGGATAAAGGCAAGATACAGTGCGCTGAACAATATGAAAACCCCGAATATGGTTAAGTTATCATAGGCCAGCAATACCGAAAAGACCAGGAAAGTAAGCATTGAAAAAAAGATGTTCAGCGTTGAAGTGCTTAAGAAACGTTCTATCCTGCTATGGTCTTCTATCCTTTGCAAAGTGTCTCCCAAATACTTTCCATCAAAATAAGAAAGCGGAAGTTTCATGAGTTTGAACAGGAAATCAGATATGATCGAGATATTTATCCGGGTACTTAGGTGCAGCAAAAGCCACCGGCGGATAAATTCAATAACATTCCGGCTGAGAAAAAGAAAGAGCTGCCCGATGAGTACCAGGTAAATGAATCCAATATCTTTTTGCCGGATACCAACATCTGCAATCAATTGGGTAAAAAATGGGAAAAGAAACAGTATTACGCTCGCAACCAAAAGCCCAAGCACGAGCTGCACAATAATTTTTCGGTATTGAACCAAATATTTCAGGAGATATGCGATACCCTGCTTACGCTCGTTTGCTCCTTCTCCCGATTTGGCAAAAAACATTTCCGTGGGCTGCAAAAGCAGGAGTATTCCGGTTTCCGGGGTTTCGGGGCTGCTCTCCCAGATCTGAAGAAATTCTTTTTTGGAATACCTG
>JAOQAL010000010.1 GCA_025963615.1 Chitinophagaceae bacterium
TTTGATGACTTCATATTGTAATCCAGACGCTGTGGTTTTTACCTCCGGTCTTTTCTTATTTTCCTGCAGGAATTTCTCGCCAGTAGCAATGACATCTTTTGATTTTTCCTGCTGGATTTTATTGATATATCCCATAACAGCGCTATTGCATTGTGCATCATCAAGCGCCACCTGTTTATTGTTCATTACATCTTCGATCGCCTTTGCAACAATGGCCGAGTTGATCTTTGTAATGCCTTGTTGTTTCATAAATTTAGCTTCGCTGAGGCCGATGGCATAACTGGCGGAATCAATCATGTTTTTTAAAACGGTTGTTTTTGTAACAGGCTTTACCGGGGGTTTGGCTGCCGGTTTATGCTGCGCCTGCACAGAAAGGGTTACCATGAATGTGGCAAGGGATACGAAAATAATCTTTTTCATTATAGAAATTTAGTCCGCAAAAATAACGGATAACTGATAATTC
Organism: Chitinophagaceae bacterium; assembly: GCA_025963615.1. Classification (GTDB taxonomy): domain Bacteria; phylum Bacteroidota; class Bacteroidia; order Chitinophagales; family Chitinophagaceae; genus JAFDYH01. Next base: position 464 of record JAOQAL010000010.1, read on the forward strand.
TATTGCCTCCAATCCTTTAATTTCGTTTTCTTTACCGCTTATGGACGGATATAAAATTGATATTCAGCTGCGCTGGGCGGATCTTGATCCGAATTTTCATTTACGTCATTCAGTTTACTATGATTGGGGTGCCCTATGCCGTGTTGATTTTTTGGATAAATATGACCTGAATGCAACGGCCATGCAACAGCTCCAGATCGGACCTGTTTTATTCCGGGAAGAATGTGTTTTTAAAAAGGAAATCCGTTCCGGCGATAAAATAACGATTGACTTAAAACTATTAAAATCCAGAAGGGATTATTCCCGCTGGAGTATTCAACATAGCATCCGTAAGAATGGTGAAACGATAGCGGCTGTTTTAACAGTCGACGGAGCCTGGATCAATACAGCTGAACGGAAGTTGGCAGTTCCTCCTGCTGATGTCGAAAAGGCTTTTAGCGCAATGCCGGTGGACGAAAATTTTCAATGGACAGGTTGATTAGGCGCTTCAAGCATCATCACATTGGAAGGATTTTTTGCTACATAGCCTGCTAACAGATTTCTGACATAACTATTTTCTTTATAGGGCTTGATAAAATCCTTAACGGCAACCGGATCTGTAATTTGAATGCCTTCCGGCAAATAACCCATGCCGGACAATTTCCCTTTTTCAACTAAAATGATGGATTGATCACTTGCTCCGGTTCCTTTGTCAAAAATTATATAAGAAGGCTGTTTGTCCAATGATTGAATGGCTTCTGCAACCCGTTGATTATAAGTTGCGGGAGATTCCCTACGTTCACAGGCACCTTTGCAATGTTCGTCCTGTAAACCAGTGCAGGCGGCATCGCCGGTTTGCATAAAGCAAAGTTTTGGACAAAGCTGAAATTCTGCAATTAGTTTTCTCATGATGGCATGGCCATCAACCAGGTAGTGAAAAGTATATACCGGTGTGAGATATCTTTTATTTTTTTCAATACACAGTCTTTTGTAACCATTTTGATCTTCAAACCTAAAAATACCATACACATCCTCCCATCTCTTTTGTGACTGGTTAAAAATGGGCCATAATTTTTTTATTTCAGACGATTCCATAATGCTGGCCATTAATTCTGTACCACAACTTTCATAACTGATGGAATGAATATGCCGCATGAAATTTTGTTTTTGCCGGCCTTCCGAGTTATTACTAAAATGACTGTTTACGCGATACCGTATGTTTTTCGCCTTACCGACATATATAATTTTTCCTTTTTCGTTATGAAAATAATAAACGCCCGGTGTATAAGGCAATTTGTCAAAATCTGATTTTGGAACATTCGGTGGCAGCGCCTGCTCTTTTGAATTGCGTTGTAAGCTTTTTAGAATAAAATTTTCTTTATCGCTTGCCAGCAGCAATTGAAATAGTTTAACGGTAGCTTCTGCATCACCTCCTGCACGGTGCCGCTCATGGATAGGTATGTCCAAAGAATGACATAGATTGCCTAAACTGTACGACACTTCGCCAGGAATAATTTTCCGGCTTAACCGTACCGTGCATAATTTTCTGCAGTTTAAATCAAATCCACAGGCTGTCAGGTGGCCCTTTACAAAAGAATAATCGAAGTTTACGCTATGAGCGATAAAGATTTTATCGCTCAGGATCGTGTAAATATTTTCTGCAACGTCTTCAAATTTAGGTGCCTGTTCTACCATCTCATCGGTAATTCCCGTCATCGCTTGTATATATCGTGGAATAGATTGGCAGGGATTGATGAGTGTTTCAAATTTTTCAATAACTTTTTCTCCGTCAAAAACACGGATGGAAATTTCTGTTATGCCATTGGCAGCAGAATAAGATCCTGTAGTTTCTATGTCAACAATAGCGTACATACCTGCGGGACTGCTAATTTCGTGAAAATTTATAACCCCGCATGGCGGAAGACAAAATTAATATGTTCAGAAACCGGCTCACCAGGATGTTTAGGCATACCGGAAGGCAGGCAAAGCGGGCAGGAGTAAGTTGTTACAGGGTATATGACCACGATCTTCCGGAATTTCCATTTTGTATAGAATTTTACGGGAGTAACCTGTATGTGGCAGAATACCGGCGCCGTCATGGAATGACTGATGAAGAACATGATGACTGGATGCGGCAAAGCCTTAAAGTGATCAGTGAAGTATTGCAGGTGCCTGAAAAAAATATATACCTCAAACTTCGTCAGCGAAAAGCGGGACGGACGGGTCAATACCAGAAACTCGATCAGGTAGTACAGGAATTTGTTGTTGATGAAAATGGCTTAAGCTTTCTGGTTAATCTTGGTGATTATCTTGATACCGGGTTGTTTTTGGATCATCGTATTACAAGGCAACTGATAAGAGAACAAAGTGGAGGGAAAAAAGTATTAAACCTGTTTGCCTATACGGGGTCTTTTTCGGTATATGCAGCCGCAGGAGGAGCAGCTGAGGTAGTTACAGTTGATCTGTCAAAAACCTACCTGGATTGGGCTGAGAGAAATATGAAACTCAATGAATTTGAAGACCAGGAAAAATTTAAATTTCATCAGGCAGATGTAAAACAATACCTGAAGAAAATTCCCGCCGGTTATTACGACTTGGTTGTGATGGATCCTCCCACCTTCAGTAATAGTAAGCGCATGGAGGATTTCCTGGATATTCAAAGAGATCATGCTGAACTGGTCAATGATTGCCTGGCGGCATTAAAACCGGGCGGAGTTCTTTATTTCAGCACCAACTTCCGGAAATTTGTTTTGGACAAAGAAAAAATAAGCACCCCGGATATAAAAGATATTACAAAAGCAACTACGGCCTTTGATTTTGCAGGTAAATTGTTCCGCTGCTGTTTTAAAATCTGCAAATAAAAAAAGAGGCTGTCTCAATAGTGTAGTTATAAAATAAACCCGCAGAGATCTTGAGAAAGTAAAGACTGGTTCTTAACATTTCATCTCTTTGCGTTCATTGCATTCTTTGCGCCCGTTGCGCGAAATATTTCTTTTGAGACAGCCTCCTGAGACAAGGAATAAAATTATAGCGTTTTTAAAACATCATTCATGTTTCTTACGGCAGCTGCACTCTTATTAAATTCAGCCTGTTCTGCTTCGTTCAACCCAAAGTCCAGAATTTTTTCCCAGCCACTCCTTCCCAAAATAACAGGAACACCCAGGCAAATATCTTTTTGTCCATATTCACCTTCCAGTTTTACGCAACAGGTAAATAATTTCTTTTCATCACGAACTATACTCTCTACCATGGCAGCGCCGGCAGCTCCGGGTGCATACCAGGCGGAAGTGCCAATCAACTTCGTCAGTGTAGCGCCACCAACCATCGTATCTGCAACTATTTTCTTTTGTTGATCTTCCGTTAAAAATTTTGTAACCGGAACAGAATTCCAGGTTGCCAGGCGGATCAGGGGAATCATCGTGGTATCACCATGACCACCTACCACCACAGCATTCAGGTCGGCCGGGCTGCATCCCAGATGCTGGCTCAATTGATATCTGAAACGGGCACTGTCTAATGCACCGCCCATGCCGATAATTCTGTTCTTAGGCAAACCAGTTGCTGTCAACGCGAGGTAAGTCATTGTATCCATCGGGTTACTAATGATAATTATGATCGCGTCGGGAGAATGTTTTAGAATATTTTCAGCTACCCCTTTTACAATGCCGGCATTTACGCCAATTAATTCTTCTCTTGTCATACCGGGTTTGCGTGGCAAACCAGAGGTAATAACGACCACATCACTACCAGCGGTTTTTGCATAATCATTGGTAGAACCCACAATCTTTGTATCAAAGCCAAGCAATGCCGCACCCTGCATCATATCCTGTGCTTTGCCTTCCGCAATGCCTTCTTTAATGTCTAATAAAACCAATTCAGTTGCCAGTTCTTTCCTGGCAATATTGTCGGCACAGGTCGCTCCAACAGCTCCGGCACCTACTACAGTCACTTTCATGAAATGTTATTTATCGAATGAAGAAATTATTTGCCGGGCAAAGATAGAGGGAAGTTGCCGGTCTGACGATCTCCGGTTGACCGGATGCCCAAAATTATTTATTAAATTCCTTCAGTATTTTCTCAATAGGAAAGGAACCTTCATGAACGGAAATCAATTTCTGTTTTTTATCATACAAAGCCAGGAACGGGAGATTATGAATATAATAAAACGAAGGAAGTGTAAAATGTTCATCGCGGCCCATGGTGATATTCGGGAAGTCTTTCAGTTTATATTCTTTGTAAAAATCTTTCATCTTGCCGAAGGGCTCGGGAGTCGTCATTACAATCTGTATCTTTTTAAACTTATCAATATTCTCCGTAATTGCTTTTGTTTCATGCTGGCAATGCTCACAGCCAGGATTGAAAATCATAATCAGGACGGGTCGGTTTTTCTTTAGGTTATCCTTGGTAAAATAGGTGACGCTGTCAATCGCTAATAATTTTAAAGGGGGTACCGTGGGGAAACGCAGATAAGGTGGAGCGGGTAACGAATCCTTTTGTGACCGGGCACTTAATCCGATTATGAGAATTGCCAGCAGGCTGAATAACTTCTTCATCACATTTTTTTTCAAAAATAAGCACTAATCATTCTAAAGAAAATACAAAAAACTGGAAGTTCTACGAAAAGTCGTATGGTTACGAAAAATTCGTAGATATGCCGGAAAAATTGACACCCCAGGAAGAAGAAGCCTTGCAGGCGGTTTTTAAAACCGGCGAAGCCAATATAAAGATGATTATAGAAAATATTCATAAATCCTCTGACCTATACAACAGTAGCATCCACCATTCAAAATTTTGAGAAAAAGGTTTTGTCCATAGCAGGATGGCGGGCAATGCATACTTATATAAAGCCGCCATGACCGAAGAAGAGTTCAAGAAGAAATACATGCATAGTGTGGTAAAAAACTATTTCGACAATTCCTATAAAGAGCTGGTGAATATCTTTGCAGAGTAGAAAGTCGAAAAGGAAAACGCCGTTAGAAAATATGGTGATAATTGCTGACTCTACGTCATCAGGACCTATAGTTCAGTAACTTTCATCAGTCTCGCAGCTTGCAGCTCGCGGCTCGCAGCTCGCAGCTTGCAAAGCAACTATGATGGATCTGCGAATGTTAGGATAAAATCCGGATAAAAATTACATTAACTATACCCGCTCCACTTATAATGTAATATCCCTCGAAAAGGAAAATGCCGTTAGAAATTATGGTGATAACTGCTGACTCTACGTCATCAGGACCTATAGTTCAGTAACTTTCATCAGTCTCGCAGCTTGCAGCTCGCGGCTCGCAGCTCGCAGCTTGCAGCTTGCAACTAATCTTGTCTTTGCCATGAAAGGCCTTCACCTTATCTTTGCCGCCCCTATTAATTTCAACGCTTATAGCACGTAGCTATCAGCTCAAAGCTTTACTAAATGGCAAATACAGCAGACATCAGCCGCGGCATGATCCTCAAACTGGATGGTAGTCTTTATACCGTTGTGGAATTTGGTGAAAATAAAACCGCCCGTGCGGCGGCAAAAGTGTGGGCAAAATTGAAAGGCGTGGATAATAACCGTTCCATCGAAAAAACTTGGAACTCCGGGGATAATATTTACCCGGTGCGGGTTGAAAAAAGAACCTACCAGTTTTTGTATAAAGATGATGGAGGTTACAACTTCATGGACAATGAAACCTTCGAGCAGGTGGCCATACAAGAAAACCTGGTGGATGCCCCTCAATTCTTAAAAGATGGCCAGGAAGTGGGCATTTTAATTAATACAGAGACGGATCAGCCCATGAGTGTTGAGCTACCTGATAAAATTGTCTTACTGGTAACGTATACAGAGCCGGGCCTTCGGGGCGATACGGCCACCAGAACCTTAAAGCCTGCTACCGTGGAAACCGGCGCTACAGTTGGAGTTCCTTTATTTGTAAATGAAGGTGAAAAAATCCGTGTCAATACAAAGACCGGTGAATATGTTGAACGGGTAAAAGAATAATTGTTATAGTTGTTATTGGACGAAATGGGGTAAAATCATATGTTTTAGGCCATTTTTATCCTGTTTTCACCCATTTTTGCCCAAAAACTTTGAAAAAATACCCAAAATACCGGTATTGTTTTGCTTATCTTAGCCATCCTTTTCTAAATTAAAACTCATTATTAAATTGAAAAACATGGATTTCAAACAAATTCAGGAGTTGATCAAAATGATCAATAAGTCAAATATTGGTGAGTTGACAGTAGAGCAGAAAGATTTTCGCATAACAATTAAGCAAAAAGAAGAGAATATAACCCAGGTAGTAGCGGCACCGGCCAATATCTACCCAATCCCTCCCCAGATTGCGACAACTCAGCCCGTGCAGGCTGCGGCAACAGAAAAAGCAAAACCAGCCGAAGCACCCGCCGCTAATCTGATCACTATAAAAAGCCCGATGATCGGCACATTCTATCGCAGATCGTCTCCAGATAAACCAGCCTTTGCAGAAGTGGGCGATGATATTATACCGGGTAAAATTGTATGTATCATAGAAGCTATGAAGCTATTTAATGAAATTGAAAGCGAAGTAAAAGGGAAAGTTGTAAAGGTGTTGGTAGAAGACGCTTCGCCTGTTGAATATGATCAGCCATTATTTTTGGTAGAGCCTAATTAATTTGAAGATGAGTCAATAATTCCCGCATCAGCCAGCGTGCTGAAAACGGAATCAGCTGTTTTCAATTTAATGTTGACTTTTTCGTTCATTTTCAAATCAACACATTTTCAAATTATCAAATTAATCCAATGTTTAAGAAGATACTGATTGCAAACAGAGGTGAAATAGCGCTTCGTGTTATAAGGACCTGCAAGGAGATGGGTATTAAAACAGTTGCTGTTTATTCTACGGCAGATAAGGACAGTCTCCATATAAAGTTTGCTGATGAAGCCGTTTGCATCGGTCGCCCGCAAAGCGCCGATTCTTATTTGAACAGTCCCCACATCATGGCGGCGGCGGAGATTACCAATGCCGATGCAATACATCCCGGATATGGCTTCCTGGCAGAGAATGCAAAATTTGCGCAAATATGCAATGACCATGAAATAAAATTCATAGGGCCTACCGCGTCCATGATCAATTCGATGGGTGATAAAATTACAGCAAAGGAGACGATGATAAAAGCAGGTGTTCCCGTTATTCCGGGCAGCGACGGTTTGCTGGAAAACCTCGGTCAGGCAATTGAGCTTGCGAAAAACCAGGTTGGTTACCCCGTTATTTTAAAGGCAACAGCCGGTGGTGGTGGAAAGGGGATGCGCATTGTATGGGAAGAAAGTGAAATGGAAAAGGCTTACTATAATGCAAAGACCGAGGCGGCAGCGTCTTTTAAGAATGATGGCATCTACATGGAAAAATATGTAGAGGAACCCCGTCATATTGAAATTCAGGTGGTGGGCGACCAATATGGAAGTGTTTGCCATTTAAGCGAAAGGGATTGTTCTATCCAGCGTCGCCATCAGAAACTGGTTGAAGAATCACCTTCTCCCTTTATGACTCCAGAACTCAGAGAAAAAATGGGAGAGGCCGCTAAGAAAGCAGCAAGCGCGATTAATTATGAAAGTGTTGGAACGATTGAATTCCTCGTGGATAAGCATCGCAATTTCTATTTTATGGAAATGAATACCCGGATCCAGGTAGAACATTGCGTAACAGAAGAAGTAATAAATTTTGATCTTATCAAGGAACAGATCAAAATTGCTATGGGCGAGAAAATTTCCGGAAAAGATTATTATCCACAAATGCATGCTATAGAGTGCCGCATCAATGCGGAAGATCCTTATAATGATTTTCGTCCTTCCCCGGGTAAGATTACCACGCTCAATCAGCCCGGAGGACATGGGGTGAGAGTAGACAGCCATGTTTATACCGGATACGTTATACCGCCCTATTACGATTCAATGATTGGCAAATTGATTACTATTGCCCAAACAAGAGAAGAAGCGATTAATACGATGTACCGCGCCTTGAGTGAATATGTGATCGAAGGGGTAAAAACAACCATTCCATTTCACCTGCAACTCATGCAGGATGAACGTTTCAGAAGTGGTGATTTCAATACCAAGTTTTTGGAAGGATTCGTATTGAGATAAGCGCCCCTTAATGAAGCGATCTTCCCGGTCTTATGGTTTCCCAACACAAAGCTTCTAATTCCTCAACAGGGGCTGATACCAAACAAACCCGGCCCTGCCCGCAGGGCTCGGAACTATAAGTCAATAACCATAACCTGGTTAACGTTAAAACCCTTTCTTGCCTTCCGCAGGTATCTTGGATAAAATATAATTAGCTTGCTCTTTCAGTCCTTCAGCATTTTTTCTTTTAGCGATAGCCTTAAAAATAATTTCATTGATAAGTTGGTTCGCATCTTCCTGGAAATTTTGAGGCGAGGCATCGCGGAAAGAAACCATGGCATCTACACCCCTTTTTACGATGTCTGTATTTTTTGCTTTTGCAATGAATACCGCTAAAGACTGTACCGCATCAATTTTCGCTTGCGAAAAAGGCATTTTTTCGAAATTGTCGAGAATAGTACTGGCAAATGATTCATCGCCGGTAGCAGAAAGTACGTCGGTAAGGGCAGTAGCAAGTGACCCCTTTGCAGGTTGCAGAATCAAACGTTTTGCTTCAGCAGTGGCAGCTTCCGGATCTAATGTAAATAACGCCTGCAACGCATTTCCCGCAACCGTATAGGAAGAATCACCGGCGGCTGCCTTAAATAAAGGTTCATATTCAACCTTGCCGAATTCCGCTAATATGCTGATAGCATCGGCTTTTACGAGTTTTTTAGGATCGTTTTTCGCGAGGTCGGCTATCACGGGCTCCATTTCTTTTTTAATATTTTCTTTCTTCCAGTCCAATCCGGCAATTGTAAACCGGCGCAGCACATCAAATTTATCCTTCAAAGTCGTTTTTAAAAAAGCAATGGCTTTAGGGTCATCCTGGTTTTGCGTTGCAAACCCAATGGCTTCCCGGCGGTCCAGGTAGCTGCCGGCATATTTATACTGATGAAGATATTCGTCCAGCGTTTTATTTTCCTTTTTTTCTGCCAGTAAAACCTTGTCACCGTCAAAATTCACGAGATCAGGTTTTGTCGCCGCATCAAAATAAAAAGTGTCAATTTTGTTCTGTACCCATACTGAATATCTTTTTTTGTTTGCGCCATGATAAACATCAACAGCTACCGGGAGCTTAAAAATCTTATCACCCTCCTGTGTTTGTTCAACAATAACCCTGGCTTTTTTAGTCGCCGCATCATAACCATAGTTGATATTTAATTTGGGATTACCGCTTCCATAATACCATTGGTTCCAGTACCAGTTCAGGTCACGACCGGTTACTTCTTCAAAAGCAAGACGTAATTGCTGTGCTTCTGCCGACTTGAATTTATTGGTCGTTAAATAAAGGTTCAAGGCCTTAAAGAAAGCAGAATCGCCAACATAGTTGCGGAGCATATGAAGAATCCGTCCTCCTTTATTGTAACTAACCGCATCAAATAGTTCTTCTTTGTCCCCATAATAAAAGCGAACCAGGTCTTTTTTATCACTTTTACTTTGCAGGTACCCACTCATATCCTGGTAGTTTTGATCGTCACCAGCGTCTTTACCATATTTATATTCATTCCATAAAGTTTCACTATAGTTGGCGAAGGATTCATTCAATGTAATATTGCTCCAGCTTTCTGTAGTTACATAATCGCCAAACCATTGATGAAATAATTCATGCGCAATGGTGCTTTCCCAAATGTTAGCATCCGTTAATTCACGGGCATCCTGCTGGGCGCTCTCCTGGTGCAGGGTCGCCGTAGTATTTTCCATCGCTCCGCTCACATAATCCCGGCCTACCATCTGGCTGTATTTTACCCATGGATATTCAACGCCTAATATTTTTGAGTAAAAGCCTATCATTTCGGGCGTATGGCCAAATATTTTTCTTGCTACCAAGGCGTATGGTTTTTCAACATAATAGCTTACTTCTTTGCCTTTATACGAGTCCTTAACCACTGCGAAATCGCCGGCTCCCATAAAGAAGAGGTAAGGCGCGTGCGGCAAATCCATTTTCCAGTAATCGGTGCGGGTACCATCTGTATTTTTTTTCTGGCCCATTAATTTGCCATTGGAAAGTGTGACAAATTTTTCCGGAACGGTCATATAAATTTCATCCGTAGTTTTTTGATTCGGTTTATCAATGGTCGGGAACCAAACTGAATTTGCTTCTGTCTCCCCCTGCGTCCAGATTTCAGTAGGCTTATCTTTTTCTTCGCCGCGGGGATTTATAAAGTACAAACCTTTTGCATCGTTAATAGCGGCGCTTCCTTTAACTTTTACTTCATTCGGTTTCGAAGTATAGTCAATATAAATGCTATACGCTTCACCACCCCGATAGATTTTATCCAGCATGATCCGCAACTGCCATCCATCATAGGCGTATTTCAGGTCTTTTGTTGCCGTTCCTTTTATAAGAGCCACTTTTTTAATATCCATGCCTTTGGCATCCAGGGTAAGCGAATCGGTAGTATAAAAAT
>JAOQAL010000134.1 GCA_025963615.1 Chitinophagaceae bacterium
GGCGGAAAATATCCAGCATCTTGAAACTCTACGGATGAATAATCTTCGTCTCGCTAATCAGTCCATGGATAAAATAGCTGCAGTGGAAGAGAATACGCCGGCCATTGTATGGTTAAGCTATAATGTACATGGTAATGAAACATCATCTTCGGAAGCAGCGATGCTTACGTTATTCGATATGGTTGATCCCGGAAATTCAAAAACAAAGGAATGGCTTAAAAATACGCTGGTGGTAATTGATCCCTGTATTAACCCCGATGGGAGAGACCGGTATGTAAACTGGTTTAACTCCGTAGTAGGAAAAAACTATAACCCGCGTATTGATGCCCGTGAGCACCGGGAACCCTGGCCCGGCGGAAGGACCAATCATTATAATTTTGACCTGAACCGTGACTGGGTCTGGCAAACACAGGTAGAGACCCAGCAACGCCTGAAATTATATAATCAATGGTTGCCACAGGTGCACGTGGATTACCATGAACAGGGAATTAATAACCCCTATTATTTTGCACCCGCCGCGCAGCCTTATCATGAAGCTATTACACAATGGGAGCGGGATTTCCAGGTAACCATCGGTAGGAATAATGCCAAATATTTTGATGCCAAAGGCTGGTTGTATTTTACGAAAGAGGTTTTTGATCTTTTCTATCCTTCTTACGGCGACAGCTATCCGATTCTCAATGGGGGTATTGGTATGACGTATGAGCAGGGTGGCGGTGGTGCAGGCGGCCTGGGAGTTATTAAGGAAGAAGGCGATACCCTAAGCCTGCTGGATAGGGTGACCCATCACTACACGACGTCATTAAGTACGATTGAAATTTCTTCCCTCCATGCGGCGAAGCTCATCAGGGAGTTTCATAAATTTTTTAACGATGCGGTAACCACGGGTGCCGGTGAATATAAGTCGTATGTCATTAAAAATAGTCCGCAGGATGCAGAACGCATCAATTCGCTTCTTGAAATGCTGGATAAAAATGGCATCCGGTACGGTGCTGGTACCGGTGCAGGCAAAGGCTATAATTACACTAATGGAAAAGAAGAAAGCTTTACGGTGGCCCCAGGCGATATTGTAGTTAATTCAATACAGCCAAAATCAGTCATGGTAAAAACTTTGTTTGAACCTAAAACCAAACTGGTTGATTCTTCAACGTATGATATTACGGCGTGGTCGCTTCCTTATGTTTATGGACTTAACGCGTATGCCTGCAGAGAAAAAATAAATGCCACGGACAGGCATACCCGCACATCCGATACCGCCACCGCGGCATCGGATGTGTATGGATACGTGATCCGCTGGCAGGGGGTACAGAGTGTAAAAGCCGTTGGCGGATTATTACAGAAAGGCATCCGGCTGCGGTTTGCACAACAACCTTTTGAAGTAAATGGTCAGCAATTTGACCGGGGATCCGTCCTGGTTCTTAAAACAAGCAACGAGGCATTCGCGGCCTCTTTATGGAATATAGCGGTGCAGGTTTGTAATGATAATAAGGTGAAACTAAATCCAGTCACCACCGGTTTTGTCGATAAAGGGAATGATTTCGGCAGTGAAAAAATATCAGTGCTTAAAGCTCCGAAGGTGGCACTCTTAACCGGTGAAGGCATTAGTTCGAATGCAGCAGGTGAAGTCTGGCATTTTTTTGAAAAGCAGTTAAACTACCCGCTCACCCTTATTAATGCTGTTGATATCGGACGGGCCAACTGGAATAATATTGACGTAATGATTTTGCCTGACGGAAATTTTCGTTTTCTTTCTGATTCCCCGGCGGCGGATAATTTCAGAGAATGGATTACAAAAGGTGGCAAAGTAATAGCCATGGAAGGTGCAGTGCCGCAACTGGCCTGTTTAGACTGGATAAATATCAAATTGAAAAAGTCAGACGACACAACAGATAAAAAAAACAAGAACCCATATAACGACATAAAGAAATTTGAAAGTCGCGGAAGAGATGGAATTTCTAATATAACGCCCGGGTCCATTTTTAAAGTGGAATTAGATAATACACATCCTTTGGCGTTCGGGTATCCTTCTTATTATTATACCTTAAAGATGGATGATAAGATTTATGATTTCATGCCGGAACCCAACTGGAATGTTGGCATTATAAAAAAAGATAACCAGGTTTCCGGTTTCGTCGGTTCGAGACTCAAAGAAAAATTAAAAGATGGTGTCTTGTTCGGCGTGCAGAGTATCGGGCGCGGTACGGTTACCTTCCTGGCGGATAATGTCTTGTTCCGCAATTTCTGGGAGAATGGTAAACTCATGTTTTGTAATGCTGTTTTCCTGGTAGGGCAATAAAATATACGTAAAAAACAAACATCCTCATCAAATACCTGTTTAAAGTGCTCAATATTGATTAACGTCAAAACCGGAGCGGATTTAGGAATCATTCGGTAAAAGCATTCGGCCTTTATGTAATTTTATGTCTTCAATTTCTTACCATGGAATCTGACTATTGTTATTTTACTTCAATGGAGTCTGAAATTACTTTCACCATTTACAACAGCTCTCCTCCCTGTTTAGATAAATAAGAACAAAAGCAGGCTCACCGCGGAGGGTTTCTATTTCTGTCTATCAACGGGTAGGAGAATCCTGAGGCGCTCAGTAGCCATCATGCAATAGACATCAATGGGAATTCACGTCCTGTTGAGAAAATGTCAGCATCATTTAATCCATTCAGCCCTAAGTATCTTTTATAAACAATATTTTCATACACCTTAATCTTTAAACCATCATGGAAAAGTCAGAATTAATTCGCTGGGGATTGATCATCGGCATCCCCTTATTTGTTTTAATATTTTATAAATTTATTCTCCGGGTATTTTTCGGATTAGTTATTGTACCGGAAGATCGTATCGGGCTGGTGACTAAAAAGTTTGTTTTGTTTGGGAAACAGGAATTACCCGAAGGCCGCATCATTGCCACCAAAGGGGAAGCCGGTTACCAGGGACAGACACTGGCACCGGGCGTTTATTTCTGGAAATGGATCTGGCAGTATTCCATCACGTTTCAACCATTCATTGTAATTCCAACAGGAAAAATTGGCCTGGTACTGGCAAAAGATGGTACAGAACTGGAAACAGGCCGTATCCTTGGCCGCAAAGTAAATTGTGATTCATTCCAGGATGCCGAGGCCTTTTTAAATAATGGCGGGCGCAAAGGGCGGCAAACAGCGATTATTGCACCGGGGTCCTATCGTATCAACACTTTTTTGTTTGAACTGGAATTAACGGATATGACGATGATCCCCGATAATGCGGTAGGCGTGGTAACTACAGCGGAAGGTAAACCATTGGATGAAGGCCAGATTGCCGGGAGGATCATTGGTGACCATAATAAATTCCAGGATATCGATAAGTTCCTGGCAAGTGATGGGTATAAAGGTTTGCAGGAGCAGGTAATACTGGCAGGTTCTTATTTCTTAAATCCATGGTTTGCCAAATTAGAAATGGTGAATATGACAGAAATCGCCATCGGCCATGTGGGCGTTGTTATATCCTATGTAGGCGAAGAAGGAAAGGACCTGAGCGGTGCGGAGTTCAAGCACGGTAATATTGTTGCCAAAGGAAGTAAAGGCGTATGGGCGGAACCGTTAGGTCCCGGTAAATATCCTATCAACCCGTACATTATGAAAGTAGAGTTAGTGCCCACTACCAACCTGGTATTGAACTGGGCCAGTGCCAGAAGCGAATCACATCAACTGGATAAAAATCTTTCCACGATCACGGTACGCAGCAAAGACGGTTTTCCCTTTAACCTGGATGTGTCACAGATCATTCATATACCAACTACCGAAGCGCCAAAAGTAATTGCGCGGTTTGGTAATATGAATAACCTGGTGAGCCAGGTACTGGAACCTACTATCGGCAACTATTTCCGTAACAGTGCACAGGATAGTGACGTGATTGCATTTTTGGGTACGCGCAAGGAACGCCAGCAGTCAGCGAAAGAACATATTGGTAAAGTGCTGGAACAATATAATGTTTATGGGGTGGATACCTTAATTGGCGATATTGTTCCTCCTGAAAGTCTGATGAAGACATTGACCGACCGCAAACTGGCGGAAGAACAAAAGATAACATACGATACCGAGAAGAAAGCGCAGGAAACAAGGCAGAGCCTGGAAAAAGAAACTGCGATCGCGGAGATACAAAAAGAAATAGTAAAAGCAGACCAGGGTGTATTGATAGCCGAACGTATTGCGGATGCCTCTGTTAAAAAAGCAACCGGTGAAGCGAATAGTGTGCGGCTTCAGTCAACGGCGGAAGCAGACCGGTTGAAACTGTTGGCCAGCGGTGATGCGGAAAGGATACGGGTGCTGGCAAAAGCAAATGCAGTGCAAATAGAATTACTTTCAAAATCAGAAGCGGAAAGAATTTCATTGACCGGTCATGCGGAAGCCGAAAAAATACTGGCTATCGGTAAATCCAACGCGGAATCCTACAAGCTCTCGGTAGAAGCCATGGGGGGTGATAATTTTACGCAATTGAAAGTAATGGAATCCATCGCTAACGAGAAAGTGAAGATCATGCCGGATGTGCTGATTAGTGGAAACGGCGACAGCGCCAGTGGCGGCATCAGTGGCTTGCTCGGATTACAGTTATTGCAGCAATTGGGTAAGAAAGTGAGTAATGGAGAAGATAGCAACAAGAAAAATTAAAAAAATATAGGCGGCTGCATCAAAAATGTAGAATTCACTTTTGATGCAGCCGCTATAATCAACAGTGTCAGGATGGATTCCCTTAACGGGGATAATGATTTCCTGTGAATAAAACAACCGGGATTTTGAGGCGGCCTGTTATAACATTTGTTTTTATACCAACGGAACAGTCTTTTTCTTTAGTTCCTGTATATTCGTTGGATAATTCTATTGAATGAGAAGATTGCTTTTATTGCTTCCCGGCATTTGTATCCTGTCTATTTCAAGCGCCCAATCACCCAAAAGCTCGACCTCCGCGGATATATATCTCGCCCTGCGCAAGCTGAATGTGCTGGGTTCGGTATTATATATTGCCGCTCATCCGGATGACGAAAATACAAGGTTGATCGCTTATTTTTCCAAGGATAAACTATACAAAACAGGATATCTCTCCTTAACGAGAGGAGATGGTGGCCAAAATTTAATTGGCAATGAACAGGGTATTGAACTGGGATTGATACGCACCCAGGAATTACTGGCGGCAAGAAGGATTGATGGTGGTGAGCAATTTTTTACGCGGGCTTATGATTTTGGTTATTCAAAAACTCCCGCAGAAACATTTACGAAGTGGAACCGTGAAAAAATTCTCAGTGATGTAGTATGGATCATACGAAAATTTCAACCGGATATTATTATTACAAGATTTCCGGTAACGGGAGAAGGCGGCCATGGTCATCATACGGCTTCCGCTATTTTAGCCAATGAAGCTTTTACGGCCGCGGCTGATCCAAAACGTTTTCCGGAACAATTCCAATACAATGTATCGCCCTGGCAGACGAAAAGAATTTTATGGAACACATTCAATTTTGGTTCTACCAATACAACCAGTGAGGATCAGATAAAATTTGATGTAGGTGGTTATAATACACTCCTGGGGAAAAGTTACGGTGAAATAGCTGCTGAAAGTCGTAGCCAGCATAAAAGCCAGGGCTTTGGAGTGCCCGCCGGCAGGGGCGTTGCGATGGAATATTTTAAAAATACCGGTGGGGGAACCCCGGCAAATAATGATATTATGGACGGGGTCGATTTTTCCTGGAAAAGAGTGCCTGGAGGCGAAGTGGCCGGCAAAATGGTGGACCACCTGGTTGCCTCATTCGATTTTGTGCATCCTGAGAAATCCGTAAAGGACCTGGTACGATTATATGAGACGCTGGAGAAAATCAGCAAGGACCAACCCTGGGTGGTGAAAAAAATGGCAGAGATTCAATTAATAATTGAGCAATGCAGCGGGTTGTGGATGGAAGCATACACCAATGAGCTGTACGGCGTACTGGGTGATTCCACCCGCCTGAATTTTTCTTTCAATAACCGCCTGGGAGTAAGTGCATCCTTAAGAAAAATAAGATTTAATTATATTGACACGTCCTTTGAAAACCTAAATCTGGAAAAAAACAAAAACCTTAATTTTTCAAAAAATATTTTTATTCCAAATGAAGATTCTTTTCTAACGCAACCTTATTGGCTGGCAAATAAAATGGAGGAAGGTTATTATACCGTCAATAACCAGGCGTTTATTGGGAAGCCAGATAATAGCGGCGGCGTAAATTCGGGATTTTTTATTGTAAGGATAGAAGGTAAAGACTTTTCTTTCAAAGCAAATATCAATTGTAAATATACTGATCCTGTAAAGGGCGAAGTCTACCAGCCATTGGCTATATTGCCCGCTGTGACCTTCGGGGATATCCCTCCTTTTTATTTTAAACATAATAAAGACGCGGCTATCGATGCCGCATTGACGGCGCACCGTGATATTAATGCGGGGACAAATAATGAAATTATCAGGTTAAAAAGTCCCGCTGCGGATACCTTGTCATTGCCTTTCGGTCTTGATATGAAAAAAGGAGAGATTACGCATGTTCCATTTTTAGTAAACGAACTCCGGAATAAAGCCTACAAATTTGTTTTAACGCCTGATGATAAGACCGGCAAGATCCTGAAAACGATTCATTACGACCATATTCCAACGATTAATTATTTTAAAGATGCCGTAACCACCGTAAAAGAGCCGGATATAAAAACCGAGGGCAAGCGAATAGGTTATATTATTGGTGCAGGCGATAAAGTGCCGGAAGCGCTTGAGCGGATGGGCTATGATGTAACGGTGTTAAGCGATAGGGAATTGTCGAGAAACAATTTACAGCAGTTTGATGCCGTGATAGCCGGGGTAAGAGCCTACAATACCAATGAATGGCTCAACACTTATTACGATGCGTTGATGAAATATGTAAATGATGGCGGTAACCTGATTGTTCAATACAATACCAGTACGCAGATCGGCCCGGTACGTGCAAAGATCGGCCCCTATAGTTTTGATATTTCAAGGACCCGAGTTACGGATGAAAATGCAACCGTTAAGTTTTTAAAACCGGACCACCCGGTATTGAATTTCCCCAATAAAATAACAAGCGATGATTTTAAAGGATGGATACAGGAACGCAGTATCTACCATGCTGCCAACTGGGATAAAAATTTCGAAACTATTTTTTCTATGAATGATCCCGGGGAAAATGCGGACGATGGCAGTTTAATCATTTCAAAATATGGTAAAGGTTATTTCACTTATACAGGGATTGTGTTCTATCGTGAGTTGCCGGCCGGCGTAACCGGCGCTTACCGCTTACTGGCAAACCTGATTGCCCTAAATAAGAAAAAAGCTTTTTAATGGATTCACGGCAGAAGGATAGACGGAGAAAAGATATAGCCGGTGTAGTGGCTATTGTATTGGGACTTACGATCGGGTTGTTGATCAAGCGGGTGAAAGTCGGGTTGTTAATAGGCCTTGTATTGGGGTTTATTGCTGTTATGCTACTCAAACGAAAATAATTATGATAGAGCCGGGTAATGACAAGATTCCTCTTTTTAAAAAATGGCGGCAATGGTATGTGTTTGTCATTGGTATCCTGGCCTTGTTAATCCTGCTTTTTTATTTTTTCACTAAACATTTTTCATGACTACCCTCGATTGGATAGTTCTTGTAATAACCTTGCTGGGTATCGTATTTTATGGCCTGTACAAGAGCCGTACGACCCGTAACCTGGATGGTTATTTTCTATCTGACCGGAGTATGCCCTGGGGAATTGTTTTGTTGAGTATTATGGGTACACAAGCCAGCGCCATCACGTTTATTTCAGCGCCGGGGCAGGCTTATACGGATGGTATGCGGTTTGTACAGCAGTATTTCGGACTGCCACTAGCCATGGTGGTTATTTGTATTGCCTTTGTGCCCATTTTCAGTAAACTAAAAGTATATACCGCCTACGAATACCTTGAAACACGGTTTGACGGGAAAACGAGAATGCTGATTTCTTTTTTGTTTCTCCTGAACCGCGGTTTGTCAACCGGTATCAGTGTATTCGCACCTTCGATCATCCTTTCGTCGATGCTTGGATGGAATATTTACTGGACTAATATTTTTATGGGCGGCCTGGTCCTTATTTATACCATGAGTGGCGGTGCAAGAGCGGTTGCCAATACACAAAAACTACAACTCGTTATTATTTTCTCAGGGATGTTCCTGGCTGCATTCATGGTAGTCAGGATGCTACCCGCTGGCGTGGGTTTCACGGATGCATTACACGTTAGTGGAAAATTGGGCAAGCTGAATGTGATCAGCACGGGCTTTACTAAAAATGGTTTTGACTGGAGCGACCAATATAATTTGTTCAGCGGGTTGATTGGCGGTTTTTTCCTGATGTTATCTTATTTCGGCGCCGATCAATCGCAGGTGGGACGTTATCTTACTGCAAAATCTCTTACAGAAAGCCGGATGGGGCTGTTGATGAATGGCCTGGTGAAAATTCCGATGCAATTTTGTATCCTTTTGATCGGCGCCTTACTTTTTACATTTTATCAATTTAATAAGGCACCGGTCTTTTTTAATGACCGGCAGATTACGAAGATTGAAAATTCTTCGCTGAAAGATTCTTTTCATCTCGCGGAAACTGAATACGGTAAAATTTCTTTGCAAAAGCAACAGGTGGTTGAGTCTTTCACCAATTCGTTACATGCAAAAAGGGAAGATAGTATGACGGTGAATGCGGCAGCGTTAAATCAATTGCAGCAACGGTCGGATAGTATCCGTAAAAAAGTAAAGGGATGGATCAAATCAAAGGCAGTGGGAGGGGATAGTAGTGATACCAATTATATCTTTCTGCGTTTCGTCCTGGACTATCTGCCGGCAGGCTTGGTGGGCCTTTTAATCGCTATCATTTTCCTGGCATCCTGGGGTAGTATCGCGGCTGCTATCAATTCACTGGCTTCCTGCACAATGATTGATTTTCACCGGAAGCTGAGTAAGAAGGATATATTACCGGAACGGGAATACGTACTTTCCAAATGGTATACGCTGGGCTGGGGAATTTTCTGTATTATAGTAGCCATGTTTACCTATGATATCGGGAATAGTCTTATTGAGGCGGTGAATGTGCTGGGCTCTTTATTCTATGGAGTGATACTCGGCGTTTTTGTGGTAGCTTTTTTCTTAAAAAATATCAAAAGCAGCAAAGCTGTTTTCCTGGCTGCAATTCTTGCTGAATTAATTGTTTTGTTGGTTTTTGCCCTTGCAAAGAATGGAGTTATTAAATTGGGCTTTCTCTGGCTGAATCCAATCGGGGTATTTTTCGTGATTTTCTTTTCGTTGCTGCTTCAGACCTTATTTTGGAAAGAGGAGAAAAAACCATCTCTATAGATGCAGGGTTTGAATCTTGGAAGCGGGGCCGCTTGGAGAACGAAATCGTTGAGAAACTTCCTGCGTGCCAATGACAAACGGAGTAAGGGAGTAGCGATATAATGCTGAATTCACAGTAGTAAGACAGCCTCATCAGAGAACCAACCCGTCCTGATTTTTTTCGCATAGGCGTCAAGGTAATTTTGATAACAAGTTTGTTGTGTGCTATCAA
>JAOQAL010000166.1 GCA_025963615.1 Chitinophagaceae bacterium
AAAATGCTCCCGATTTATAGTCTTCAATAACCGCGGCTTTATAGAATATATTTTGCAATTTATTTACAAGGATAAATGAGTCCAGCAACTTCTTTAAAAAAGTTACCGGTGGATTGGATAAAGAACCGGAAATTTTAAAGGAATCCCGGTCAATGGGAATTGTTCCCTTAATAAAACCATGTTTTGAATTAGGCGTCAGGTATATATATGCATTATCGCCACTACCTTTTTCCGCAGATAACACTTCATTGTCAAAGTTGGCAGACTCATCACCATAGTCCTGAACAACAGTTAAAAGGCCTTTATCATGCTTCGACTTTAAAAGCATGTCAAATTGATTTTCCTTCCAGTTTAATGGCCTGGAGCCAGCACCATAATAGTTGCCTATATCCTGCCATATCCAACCATCCGGAATTGACTGTAAACCCAGTCCCGCTTGTTCTGAATAATAAACATTCGCAAATTGCTTAATTCCTGTTCTTATTAGAGCTTGTTTCCAGTTGGAAAGGATTATATTCTCTTTTGTATTTAAAAATCGCCAGCTCCCGAAAGTTGGGTCAAAGGCTCCTGTAAGCCATAGATCGCCATTTAAAATACCATCCTTTTCTATTTTCCCACGATAGCTCAGTTCTGTTTTATATTGATAATCTTTCCCCAATAACTCAAAAGCTGTAACGGCAGTGATAATTTTTTGTGTGGATGCGGGACACAACCCAATTCTTGAATTTTTATCAAATACAACCTCTCCTGTTTTGGCATCAATTATATATAAAGAACTGATCGCATGTTTTAACTGGGAATCAGCTTCAAATTGAATAAACGCTTTCTGCAATTTTTGATTGATGGTCTGTGCAAATGAACCGGCAAACAATAACAGGCAGCAGATTCCGGAGGTGAATTTCTTCATACTAAAAAGAATTAAATTTGATCTATGGAAAATGAAGTTAAAGAACCGGCGCCGAAGTATAGCTGTATCTCCCCGGATGAATACCTGGAAATGGAGCGGGTGTCAGCAGAAAAACATGAGTATTATGACGGCTTTGTGGTGACCATGAGCAGTGCCAGGTTAAAACATAACCAGGTGGCTGGAAATTTATTTACAGAAATTGGCAGCTACTTAAAAGGGAAAGAGTGCCAGGCACTGCCTTCAGCCATGCGGGTAAGCACAGCTAACCGGGATGCTTATATGTACCCCGACATTTCGGTAGTTTGCGGCGAGCCAAGGCTGGAGGATAATGAATTTGATATCCTGCTCAATCCTTCGGTAGTAATTGAAATATTATCGCCTTCCACGCAAAAGAATGATAAGGGCTATAAATTATTGCATTATAAGAATATTCCATCACTTAAAGAATATATCATGATTCATGCGGCCAGGAGATTTATTGAAGTGGTGCGCAAGCAACCCGATGGAGCCTGGCGATTCGAAGATTTCAGTGATCCTTCCGGCAGTTTCTATATAGAAACTATCGGCCTTACTATTTCTTTTGATGACCTTTATCGTAATACAGGATTATAATTTTACGACATCCCATTTAAACATAAATCATATCTATTGATCACTATTAATGCTTCCATCATCACGATCGGTGATGAATTACTGATCGGGCAGACGATTGATACCAACAGCGCTTTTATAGCACAGCAATTGAACAAAATTGGTATTTGGGTAAAACGAAGGATCGCTGTCGGCGATGTATATGAAGATATCTGGCAGGCGCTGGATGAAGAGAGCAAACTAGCTGACATCATTATTATAACCGGGGGCCTTGGTCCTACTGCTGATGATATTACCAAACCTTTATTGAGCAACTATTTCGGCGGCAAATTGGTTGTAAATGAGAACGTTTTAAACCACGTAAAATACCTGTTTGAAAAAGTGTATCACCGGGTGGGCGGCGCCCTGCTTGAGCGGAACCTTAAACAGGCAGAGGTACCGGATGTATGCACGGTATTGCACAACGCAAGAGGTACGGCCCCGGGCATGTGGTTTGAAAAAGACAATAAAGTTTTTATTTCCTTACCCGGCGTTCCGCATGAAATGAAGGGACTCATGCTGGATGAAGTGATTCCCCGCCTGCAACAGAAATTCAGCCTGCCTGCTATTATTCACAAAACGGCTTTCACTTTCGGTATGGGAGAATCCATGATTGCGGAAAAAATAAAGGATTTTGAATCTTCACTTCCTTCTTATATCAAACTAGCTTACCTGCCCGGCTATGGGTTGGTAAAACTTCGCTTAACCATGATAAGCGATGATAAACAAAAAGCGGAACAGGAAATTATGCCCCTCTTCAATCAATTGCAGGAATTGGTAAAAGATGTTTTGGTAGCGGCAGAAGATGAAGGGCTTGAAACAACCATTGGGAAAATTTTACTAGCCAAAGGGAAAACCGTGTCTACAGCAGAAAGCTGTACCGGTGGCTATATCGCCCATCTTATAACAACCATACCCGGGTCTTCCGCTTATTTTAAAGGAAGTGTAGTTAGCTATGCCAATGAGGTCAAAGAAAATGTACTGGGTGTCAATCATGAAACATTGACTGGTTCGGGCGCCGTAAGCAAGGAAACCGTAAAGGAAATGTTGAAGGGGGTGTTGAAAAAAATGAACACTGATTATGCTCTGGCGACTTCCGGCATCATGGGCCCGGACGGTGGCAGCGAAGAAAAACCGGTAGGCACGGTGTGGATAGCGGCTGGTAATAATCAAAAAATCGAATTCCTTAAACTTAATTTGCGTTTTGACAGGAAAAGAAATATCGAGCAAACGGCTTTATCTGCTTTAAATTTTTTAAGGAAATTTATGCTGGCTAATGACTAGCAATTCCTCTAACCTGATTAATTGGAAACCTTTACCTTTGATCCCTAACAGTTGTTTGCATAGCCTGAAGGAAACAGATAAAAGTGCAACGCCTCAGGTATAGCAATCACTGGCAGGGGAAATTTTAAATTTTAATCTTCTTTATGGCAATTGTTGATCTGATCATGCCAAAAATGGGCGAAAGTATCATGGAAGCTACCATTCTGAAATGGCATAAACAACCTGGAGATGCGGTGAAAATGGATGAAACTGTATTGGAAATAGCCACAGATAAAGTAGATACGGAAGTACCCAGCATCGCTGAAGGAATAGTGGAGGAAATTCTATTTCATGTCAATGACATTATTCCTGTCGGCACCGTGATAGCACGGGTTAAAACAGCCAGCGGGGAAAATGTTTCACCTGTCAATACCCCCGCTTCGCAAATTCATTCGTCCGGTGGTGATTATCAAAAACAAACAGAGGAAGTCACAGAAACCGAAGTGGTTCATTCAATAGACAATAATGCCAAAGTACAAAGTAATAATAACGGGTCAGGTAACCGCTTCTATTCACCCTTAGTACTGAATATAGCCGCCAGCGAAGGAGTAAGCCTGGGTGAACTGGAAAAAATTCCGGGAACTGGCAATGAGGGGCGGGTGACGAAGAAAGATATCTTGCAATTTATAACGGAGAGGAAGCAGGGAAAAGCTACGGGCCACGAGTCAACCACTTCAGGTCATAAAGAAGTTGCTATTCGAAATGATGCGGCCCAATTCAAGGCGCAGGATTCACAACTTCCTGCATATGCTGGCAATGTAGAAATAATAGAAATGGATCGCATGCGGAAACTGATTGCTGATCATATGGTCCGCAGCAAGCATACCAGCCCGCATGTTACGAGTTTTACCGAGGCGGATGTAACCAATATGGTGATGTGGAGGGAGAAAGTTAAAAAAGAATTTGAAAAAAGGGAAGGCACTAAGATCACCTTTACACCCTTATTTATAGAAGCCGTCATTAAGTGCATCAAAAAATTCCCGCTGATAAACAGCTCGGTTGATGGAGACAGGATCCTTGTAAAAAAAGATATCAATATTGGCATGGCTACTGCACTGCCAACCGGCAACCTGATCGTTCCCGTTATAAAGAATGCTGACCAGTTAAACCTGGTTGGATTAACCAAACAGGTAAATAATCTTGCTGATACTGCCCGTAATAACAGGCTGAGGCCCGAGGATACGCAGGGCGGTACGTTTACTTTTACCAATGTCGGCACATTCGGCAGCCTGATGGGCACTCCGATCATCAACCAGCCCCAGGTGGCCATTCTGGCTGTGGGCGCCATTAAGAAACGCCCGGTGGTAATTGAAACCCCTCATGGGGATAGTATCGCTATCCGTCACATGATGTATCTTTCATTGAGTTACGATCACCGGATTATTGATGGTAGCCTGGGAGCTACTTTCCTGACCTCGATCGCCAATGAATTGGAAAATTTCAGTGCAGAAAGGGATTTTTAACCCGGCTTTTGAATTTTATCGATAAAACAGCCTTTCGTTTTGCAGGCTGTTTCAATTACTATATGAAACCTTTACTTACCAGCCTGTTCTTATATCTCTTTTGCTTTGGTTATGCACAAAACGATAAATTGGGTACCTGGAACGTAATCAATGCAAAAATAAACATTGACACAAAGTGGAGTCTGTATGCAGAAACCCAGACAAGATCACAACTTTTATTTCATGATTTTTATTATTATGAGCTCAAGGGTGGGCTCAGTTATTCGATCAATAAAAACTTTTCGTTCCTTGTGGCCGGAGGAAGATATGCCACGTATTCAAATGGCGGCAATTTCAGCAAACCATTTGTCAATGAAGAATTTCGTATCTGGCAGCAGATTACGATGAATAAGTATCTTGCCCGCCTGAAATTTGAGCACCGTTACCGGATCGAACAACGCTGGCTGAGCATGGGCTACAGAAACAGGTTCCGGTACCGGCTTAACTCATTCTTTCCATTGAACAATAAAAATTTTGAACCCAAAACATTTTACGTGACAGGTTTTGATGAGATTTTTCTTACCAATACAGGTCCTTATTTCGAGCGTAACCGTGTCTTTGGCGGTCTTGGTTATAAATTCAGCAACACCTTCATTCTGCAACCCGGTTATCTGTATCAATTTGATTACCGCCCCGATAATTCTAAAAGCGGTAAAGGTTTTTTGCAGCTTACCTTA
>JAOQAL010000218.1 GCA_025963615.1 Chitinophagaceae bacterium
CGCATTAATCTTTATTTTCTGGCCGGTCTCCAGGTCTTCCAAAGCCGCATAACCTGTATAACCGAATTCCAATTCATTTTTTCCCATTAAATGAAAAACAAGAACTTCGTGTTTTAAAGAAACCAGCGAATCCAGTAACGAAAATATTTCTCCATCCTGTTCATATAAATCGGTAATGAAAACGAGTAACTCTCTTTTTGCCGTATCTGAAAAAATTTCCTTGTAATGAATAGGCTCTGTAAATTTCCCCGCAGGTGAAATATTTTCCAATTGATAGTAAAATCTTGACAGATGCTGGTAATCTCTTCGGGGTGAAAGCGAAAATAATCCGCCTTCCTGCAAAACATATAAACCAATGGCATCGCTTTGTAAATTGGCAAGCCATGCCAGTGACGCGGCCAAATATTTTGCATATTCAATTTTTGTATAACCATTATCCACATGGTTCATGGAAGCGCTGGCATCCATTACAAAGCGTACGGAGATGCTTGTTTCCACCTCTGATTCACGGATATAATAACGATCGGATCTTGCATACATTTTCCAGTCAAGTTGGCGCAGGTCATCGCCGGGCTGGTAACTGCGATATTGACTGAATTCCAGCCCCTGCCCCTTGATCGTACTCTTGTTAATGCCTGACATAAACCCATCAATGGTTGTTTTGGCTGCCAGGGACAGGTCTTTGATAGAAATTAATATTTTAGGATCAAGTAAACGGCTCATAAGGTGAATAGTGACCCGATAACTATCAGGTGGTGAGTACTGACCCGATGGTAAACGGGTGTTGTGTTCGCCGTCGCAATGCGCGGCATCGGCGGATAATGAAAATGAATTAATGCTTTTGGTTGTGATAAACCCATAATCCGTAATTAGATTACCTCTTACAAAACAACTTTTGGCCGTTCAGTGGTTTTAATTAATTCTTTTGTTACATCATCAGAAGTGATATTCTCAGCGTCCGCTTTAAAATTTATCAGGATCCGGTGACGTAACACGGGAAATGCCATGGCTTGCAGGTCCTCCATCAGCACAGCATACCGGCCATGGAACAGCGCCCTGGCCTTAGCTGTTAAAATTAGCGCCTGCCCGGCCCGGGGGCCGGCGCCCCAGCGTACCCATTCTTTTACATAATTCACGGGGCTGTCATCCGGACGCGTAGCCCTCACCAGGTTGCTTACATATCGTACCAGCACTTCGTTGATGGACACTTCACGCACCAGGGCCTGCAATTGTTTTATGCCAGCGGCATCCACGATGGGATGAATGACTATTTTCTTGGTACCCGTCGTGCTGTTTAAAATTTCCATTTCTTCTATCGCAGAGGGATAGTCTATTTTTATATACAATAAGAAACGGTCCAGTTGTGCTTCGGGTAATGGATACGTGCCAGCCTGTTCAATAGGATTCTGTGTGGCGAGGATAAAAAAGGGTTTTTCAAGGAGGTATGTCTGACCGGCATAGGTCACTTCAAATTCCTGCATAGCTTCCAAAAGGGCCGATTGTGTTTTGGGTGGGGTCCGGTTGATTTCATCGGCAAGGATGATATTGGCAAATAAAGGCCCTTTATTGAATTTGAAAAACCGTTTGCCTGTGGTATGATCCTCTTCCAGGATTTCAGTACCGATAATATCGGTAGGCATCAGATCGGGAGTAAACTGAATCCGGTGAAATGATAAATCCAATGCCTGTGAAAGAGTGCGCACCATCAATGTTTTAGCAAGTCCCGGTACGCCTTCCAGTAAGCAATGGCCCCCCGCTAGTAAGGCTATCAGTATTTCTTCCAGCACGTCATCCTGCCCAACAATGATTTTTTGAATTTCATTTTTCAATAAGGGCAGTTTGCTTAGTAAATTGCGGATTGTATTTTCTGAATTGTCCAATATCAAGATTTTAATTTCAAAAAAAGGAAATTAGAAATAAAATAAACAAATCGTAAAAAAAATTACATTACCGGCAAGTAAGCATTTAAAATGAGTAATCCCAAATTCACTTTTACAAGGTTGAGATACCATAGCGGCGATTGGGATACCGATCAGCGGATGCCATCGAATATACTCAATTCATTGATTGAATATACTACCATACCGGTAAATCCGCAGGAAAAAGTAATCGAATTAAGCAGCGACGATATTTTCCAGCAGCCGTTTTGTTATCTCAGCGGACATAAATTGGTTCAGTTCGACAAACAGGAAGCCGCGAATTTTAAAATGTATGTACAAAATGGAGGTTTTGTTTTTGCGGACGACTGTAATCATGATATTGATGGACTTTTCGCAAAGTCTTTTGAAATGCAGATGACAGCCTTATTTGGGGCTGGGATGTTAAAAAAGATCCCGAACAACCATGCTATTTATAACTCGTTCTTCAAATTTGAAAAAGGTCCGCCCACTACTACGTTTGAACTGAACGGTTGGGGCGATGACCTCGTACATGATTATTTGAAAGCTATTGAGATCAAAGGCCGCATCGCGGTATTGTACAGCAATAAGGATTATGGCTGCGAATGGGATTATGATTTTCGTAATAAACGTTTTTTGAGCGAAGACAATACAAAATTCGCGGTCAATATTGTGGTATATGCACTGCAGGCGTAAAACAGCTTCAAGCTGCAAGCTGTGAGCTGCGAGACATGTGATAGCCACCATTCTATAGGTTTCGTAGCTCGCAATAGTATAGCTCAAGCTGCAAGCTATGGGTTGCGCGACTTGTGATAGTCACCATTCTATAGGTCTCGTAGCTCACAGCTTGCAGCTTGTAGCTTCTCTTTCCCTTTTTTTTATTATTTTTAATGCTTACCAAACGATCGCTGCCGTCCCTTATAAACTATCTGCATGATTCCTGATACTGAACACAAAAGTCTTTTTCAGCATTATTTCAGTGACCACTATTCATATGATGAATTGCAGGGGGATGATGGCAATCTCCGGCCTCACTGGAAAACTTTTTTTCAGTCTTTTGCGGAACTGGGAAAAGAAGAAATTCTTAACCGTAACCAGGATGTACTTCGCTTTTTGAAAGAGAATGGCGTTACCTATAATATATATGGCGACCCCGCAGGACAAAACCGCCCCTGGAACCTGGACCTGATTCCGTTTTTAATCAGCAGGCAGGAATGGCAGACCATAGAATCAGGGTTGAAACAACGGGCTGAATTATTCAATCATATCCTGAAAGATGTTTATGGCGAGAGAAGACTTATAAAAAACGGGTTGCTGCCCATGGACCTGGTTTTTCAACATGCAGGCTTTTTACGGCAATGCGCAGGCATAACGTTGCCGGGTAAACGAAATTTGATTGTTTATTCGGCCGACATGGCGCGAAGTTCTGACGGGAAAATATGGATCCTGAATGACAGGACGCAGGCGCCGTCGGGGTCGGGGTATGCGCTGGAAAACAGGATGGCTATGGCCCGCATGCTGCCGGAATTATTTGATGGCTTTAACGTGCGTCGGCTTTCGTCTTATTTTAATTCCTTACGGAACGCCCTTGTAAATATGGCGCCGGCACAAAAGCATGATCCCCGGATTGTGATTCTGACACCTGGCCCGGAAAACGAAACATATTTTGAGCATTCTTACCTGTCTTCTTATCTCGGTTTCATACTCGCCCAGGGAGATGACCTGATGGTGAAAGACAATTTTGTTTTTTTAAAAACCATCAGTGGACTGGAAAAAGTAGATGTGATACTTCGCCGGGTAGATGATATATTTTGTGATCCATTGGAATTACTGGAGAAATCGCAACTGGGAGTACCCGGTTTATTGCAGGCTGTTCGAAGCGGCAATGTAAGTATCGCGAATCCTTTGGGTAGCAGTATTCTTGAAAACCTGGGCTTCATGCCTTTTTTGCAAGGCATGTCGAAATATTTTTTGGGAGAAGAACTGATTATGCCCGGCATTGCATCCTGGTGGTGTGGTCAGCAAAAAGAATTATCGTATGTGTTGGAAAATTTAGAAACGCTTGTTATAAAAAGAATTTACCGTGACTCAAAAGGTCATACATCAAAAGATGGTACGACTCTTTCTAAAGCCGGATTAAGCGAACTCCGGGCGGCCATCAAAGCTCACCCGCATTTATATGTAGGCCAGGAAAAAATATCTATTTCTTCAACGCCATCCCTTATTAATGGAAAGATCGAAACACGCAAGGGTATATTCAGAAGTTTTGTGGTAGCCAATGATGATGGATATAATGTAATGCCTGGCGGACTTACCCGTACTGCTGCCGATGCCGGAAATTTTTTGGTATCCAACCAACTGGGCGGGATCAGTAAAGACACCTGGATTATATCCCAGGAGTCAGCGAATAATTTTAATACCCGCAAGGAAATCATCCCATCTACTGCAACACCCCAGGCTGCGAACGGCGGCATCATTACAAGCCATATTGCCGAAAACTTATTCTGGGTGGGTCGTTATGCGGAAAGGGTTTTGGGAAATGCGAGATTTCAGCGTACCGTAATGCAGTTTATCTCTGAAGGGGATAGAAGGATGGCGGACAATGATGGCCTTACCGAGCAGATTCTGCTGCAGGCATTAACGAAATGTTCTTACACTTTTCCCGGCTTTACCGGGAAGGACGGAAAAGCAAAACAAGAGCAACCCATAAAAGAATTAAGGGAAATATTATTGGATCCCATACGGATCGGCAGCCTTCATTACAATTTCCAGATGTTTAAAAATGCCGTGTATGCGGTGCGGGACCACTGGTCAACCGATACCTGGCGGGTACTGCGGGAGATGGAAGAAAGTTTTAATGCCAGTGATTCGGTGAACAGTAATAGTAACCGCCTGTTGAAAGTACTGGATTCGATTATAACTTCCATTATGGCTTTCGTGGGATTAAACCGCGAAAGTATTTCCCGCGACCAGGGATGGACATTATTAGATGCCGGCAGGAAAACCGAACAGAGTTTATTGCTTACCACTATGCTGGCCAATACGCTGGTGTTCAGGCAGGATGACCAGATTGAATACAACCTGATGGAAGCGGTATTAAAAAGCCATGAATGCCTGGTAACCTATCGCTATAAATACCGGGCGCACCTGCAAATGTCTCTGGTGCTTGACCTGATGTTGCTGGATGTAAATAATCCACGTTCTCTTATTTACCAATTGGATAGGTTGAAAGCCTATCTATCGCAATTGCCGAAAACAACTTCTGAAAATGTATTGGCGGAACATGAGCGCCTGATACTGGAAGCTCATACTTTTTTAAAACTGTCATCAAAAGATAATCTTTCATTGCCGGATAAAGAGACCGGCAGACACGAACAGTTAGGTGAGTTTTTGGAGAAAATGCAGTCGTTGCTTTTTTCAGTACAGGCCGTGGTTTCAAAGAATTATTTTAAGCATGCGCAATCACAGAAGCAATTATTTACCCTGGATAGTATATAAATACAATGGTTACTGAAACGAATTACCAAGTGGTTCATACTACGGAATATGTTTATGATGACACGATCAGCCTTTGTCATAATATAGCCCGCCTCATACCGAGATCCACCCCGAACCAGTTTTGTAAAAAAACAAATGTGCGCATCGACCCACAACCGGATGTAATGAATGAGTACATCGATTTTTTCGGGAATAAAGTATTGTACT
Organism: Chitinophagaceae bacterium; assembly: GCA_025963615.1. Taxonomy (GTDB): domain Bacteria; phylum Bacteroidota; class Bacteroidia; order Chitinophagales; family Chitinophagaceae; genus JAFDYH01. The sequence continues at coordinate 5,604 of JAOQAL010000218.1, forward strand.
TCGCTATTCAGCACGAGCATAAAAAACTTACGGTTACCGTTTCATCGGTTGTCTCAAAGGATAATACCGGCCCTAAAATGAATTATCATCAAAGCATAGCCTGGGAAGAAGCCAAAAAACTTTTGAGTGAACAACGGCCGGAATGCCTTGATGCGAAACAGTATATTCCTGAAACACCAATGACAGAAAGCTCTCCTGAAATTATCGCTTACACTTCTCATTCTTTTACACCGGGCAGACCTTTATTTGATGCAGTGTTTGACCTGATGCACCGTATTCACCATGACTTTGAGTTTAAAACAAATTTTACTACCATCGCAACTCCGGTTACCACGGTAATGCATGAGCGAAAAGGTGTTTGCCAGGATTTCGCCCATTTGGCTATTGCCTGCCTGCGATCATTGGGCCTTGCGGCCCGTTATGTAAGTGGCTATATCGAAACACTGCCTTCGCCGGGAAAAGAAAAACTGGTAGGAATGGATGCCTCCCATGCCTGGTTTTCGGTCTTTATTCCGCAAACAGGGTGGGTTGATCTGGATCCTACCAATAACCAGGTTCCGGCAGATCAGCATATCACCATCGGTTGGGGGAGGGATTATGCAGACATAACGCCGCTCAAAGGAGTTATATTGAGCAGCGGTAAGCACAAATTAAATGTTTCAGTGGATGTAAAAAGAGTACGCTGATTCTCCCGGTGAAAATGTTAAATGTTCTATCCAGCATGATGCGCCTGAACTATGACATTTCGAATGAACACCATTTTTTCTATCCCGGGAGCAGAAATTACAAAGGGGTAGAGATCCTGTAATCCCATACTCCGGTTTAAACTATTCATGGCAAAGCTGAGAGGTAGCCACCGGCTAAAT
>JAOQAL010000238.1 GCA_025963615.1 Chitinophagaceae bacterium
TGAATAGCGTACAACCCGCATGGCCCCACAAGGCAAAGAGGTATTTACTTTTACATTCTACATTTTGCATTTTATATTCTATCTCCCTGGGCATGGCCTTAACCAGATAAACCTGTATTCACTTTTACATTCTACATTTTGCATTTTATATTTTATATTCTATCTATCTCCGCCAGATAGGCTTTCGCTTCCCGGAATGCTTTTTGGCAAACCAGGTCAACCTGCGTCATTTTTTCAGCAAGTTTTGAATGTTCATTTTGCAGGAACGTATTGCCTTCAATATAATCCAGTGCATCACCCAATATTTCCAAAAGACCCAAATAAGCAACGTACGTCTTCATGTTATGTGCGATCTTTGTCATCGAGACATAATCTTCTTTATTGAATTCGTATTTCATCGTGGCCAGTTCACCCGGCGCCTTCTGCAAAAACTGTTCTACCATTTTTTTTTCAAATGCTTTGTTTCCCCCGGACAATTCTTTCAGGTATTGAAGATTAAGTACTTCGAAATCATAATTCCTGCTGTCGTTGACAGGTGTTTTCGTTCTCTGTTCATCAGGCTGCCTGCCCAATAAATTATTGATGATTTTGAACAATTCCTGCTCCCGGATGGGTTTTGAAATATATTCATTCATTCCATAGCTTAAACATTTCTCCCGTTCCCCCGCCATAGCATGGGCTGTCATCGCGACAACCGGTATCGTACTGTTCAATTCATTCCGGATTTTCCTGGTGGCCGTGTAGCCATCCATCAGCGGCATTTGGATATCCATCAGGACCAGGTGGTATTTTTCCTTCTGCAAAGCATCCAACGCCTCTTGTCCATTATTTACGATCGTAAAATCAAGTTTCCATTCGGTCAACAAATGGGTCATCAGATCCAGGTTCATGGCATTGTCTTCCGCTATCAGAATTTTTATGTTATTTTCTTTTAACTGCAATTCTTCAGCAACCATTAATTTCTGTTTGTCTCCTTCTGCCATATCTATTGAGATGGTATAGGGAATGGTAAAAACAAATTCAGTTCCCATGTTTTGTACGCTACGCACACTGATCGTTCCATTTTGCAACGCTATCAGTTGCTTAACGATAGACAATCCAAGTCCCGTACCACCATATTTACGGGTAGTGTCTTCATCTGCCTGTTGAAACCGTTCAAATATGGTGTCCATTTTATCGGGCGGGATACCGATGCCGGTATCTTTTACGGAAAAAGAAATTTCAATGCTGTCCCCTACTTTTTTGTTAGCCGTTACTTTTATCTCTATTCCACCGGTATTCGTAAACTTAACCGAGTTATTCACAAGGTTTACTAATACCTGGGTGAGCCGGACTGCGTCGCCATTTAAAATATCCGGTATTGATTTTTCAATATCCAGCGAGAGACGGAGATTTTTTGGTTGAATCCTTACGGCAAACATGGTTTCTATCGAATGCAGCAATCCCCGCAAACTAAAGGGAGTCGATTCAATCCGCATCATACCAGCCTCTATCTTAGAAAAATCAAGTACATCGTTAATAATTGTCAGCAGATTTTCTCCCGCAGTCTGGATGGAATTTACATACTTCCTTAATTTTTCATTCAATGGTTCCTTCTGCGCCAAATTTGTGAACCCAATAATGGCATTCATGGGAGTCCTGATCTCATGGCTCATATTTGCCATAAAATTCTCTTTCATGACCCCGGCCTCGCGAACTTTTTTTTCTGATTCATTTAATTGATCAAAAAGTTGCTGTTGCTGTTTAATCCGCCTGGAGATATACCATAAGGTAAATATGCATCCAACTACGGCGGTAACAGCCAGAATAATCCCCCATATCCGGGCCAGGTGACCGCTCTTGTCAGCTTCCATAGCCAATTGCGTAAGATATCTGCGGCGAGGAAAATTCAATGAATCGATAACGGTTACAATGTCCCCCATGGCATATTTCACTTTCCTTTTTTTGTACATCTCTTCAGCTTCCGATTGACCTTTCGTAAAAAGGGCCGTTAGCACGTCTTCGCCGAATTCCAGCTTGTCTTCTATCAACGAATCCAATTGCCGTATAAGATTTCTCGTGCTGTCCGTTAAAACCAGGGGACTTAGCTTTATAAGTCCTGTCCGGACATTTTTCTCCTTGTCCCGGATAGCCTTTAAATAAAAGGAATCTTCACTAATCACTGTCCGGTGTATTTGACTCTCAATAAAAAGCATATCTGTCTGCAGCTTCTGGGTTTCTACGACGATCTGGAATTCATTCATAAGCAACTCATTACCGTTAATGAGCTTATTGATATGGCGATTTGAATTAAACTGGAGAAATACAATTAGAATAATTGTAAATACAAAGATACCCAATAGATAAAGCATGAACTGCCTGTTACGCATGAGTCTGATAGATTTAGATTCTTTTCTATTTATTATCTAAGTTACTTTTTAAAAAAGAGATCTGGCGATCGGAATAAAACACAGTATAAAAATAATAGTTGCCGTCCCATTCAATTCCCTCCTACGCAAAAACTAATGATCAGAACGACCGGTTCTTCAGAATAAATGATTTGGAAAATACTGTTTTTCATAGATTAAAAAGGGTCGCATAAATATGCGACCCGCAAACCAAAACCAACTGTTATGAAAAAAAACTGATTATATAGGTGTTCCCTAATGTATTATTCTTGTTTCGCATATATCTCATCTGCTGATTATGTTACAAAGGTAATTTTACCAACATCTTATTGCTATGGCTGACACGGCTAATAGGCAAAAACTGTCGATGAACACAACGATGTGTCAATAATTCAAATTCAAGGTGAAACTAAGAGATCAATGGAGAAATACCAGCCCCCAGTATCTAATATCCAGCATCCCGTATCCCGTATCCGGCATCCAGCATCTAGTATCCACCCTCCAGCTTAAAGTATATTCAGCCGCTTGTTCAATGTGCTCCGGTAAGCATCTGCCACGGGAATTGGCTTGCCGTTGATGATAATGACTCCTTCCTGAATTTTTTCTATTTTATTAAGGGCCACAATGTAGGACCGGTGTACCCGCAGAAATTTATTAGACGGTAATTTTTCTTCTACCGTTTTCAGCGTGGTATGTATGGCGTGGAATTTTTGTTGGGTAAACACCTTAACATAGTCGCCCATGGCTTCTAAGACATGAATATCTTCAATCAGTAAGCGTTTTAAAATTCCACTGTCCCTGATAAAAACAAATTCTTTTTCGTCAACAGAAACATCCACTTCATTGCTATTGTAAATCTCCCTTGCCTTTTCAACCGCTTGCAAAAAACGGGGCGGGGTAACAGGTTTAACAATATAGTCGGCCACATTCAGATCAAAGGCGTCTGCAGCATATTCTTTTTTGGAAGTAGTAAAAACAATGATAGGTTTTTTATTCCCAAGTTGGCGTGTTAGTTCGAGTCCAGTTATTTCAGGCATCTCGATATCCAGGAATAGTACATCAACTGGTTGTGACTGCATGAAATTATAAGCTTCCATAGCATTGGAACATTCGCCAACTATAGTTAAGTCCGCGACTTTTGAGGCAAGTTGGTTCATCGCCGTGCGTGCCATTATATTGTCGTCAATGATAAGGCAGTTCATATACTAAAAGTAGATAATTTTAATGAAATGTTTGCTAGATGCTGGGTGCTGGATACTAGATTATGTTAAATTACTCCTGCAATATTTCCATATCGGGAAATTTTTTTGAAACCCCTATTTTAATTACCGGTTGCAAAAATTACGATACAATGGCAATTCTTCCGGCTTAGATTATATTCAGAGCTACCGGCTATCGTCGCTTCTCCGCCCTGGTTCCTGTCCCCACGAACCAACTGCTTTAAGAGTCTTTCCGCAAATCATGCAAAAAGAAAACTCCTTTTACCCCTCATAAAACTTCGTCGACGACTATGGGCAGGGTGCTTAAGGCTTCTTTTGTTCCGGTGCGGGGAGACTCGCACCAGGGCTGAGGTTATTGCCTTCTACACCCCGGTTCGTGGCCCCACGAACCAGCTCCTTTAAGACTCTTAATATAGATTTGGCAAAAAAAGTAAGAGAAAGTGATACAGGATTTCCACAGAATCATCATTCAAATTTGAAATATAAAACTATAAATATGAAACAATTATTAATCCTGGTACTGGCTATCACAACCCTTACGGTTGCTGCCTGCGCCCAAAAATTAGACGCTTCTAAAGTGCCTGCCGCAGTAAAAACGGCCTTTGCAAAACAATACCCCGGAGTTACTGCCAAATGGGAAAAAGAAAAAAGCAACTATGAGGCGGGCTTTAAACAAAATGGAACTTCCATATCTGTACTTTACGATGCAAACGGTACCATGACGGAAAGTGAAACAGACATTAAAATTTCTGACTTGCCGCCCACTGTTTTGGCTTATGTAAAAGAACATTATAAAGGTAAAAGTATTAAGGAAGGAGCAAAGATCACAAAGGCCGACGGGACAGTAAATTATGAAGCCGAAGTAAATGGCAAAGATGTCATGTTTGATGCAGATGGTAAATTCCTGAAAGAAGTGAAGGACTGATTTTTTTCGTACGCTAAGGTTTAAGTGGTATTGGTAAGGGGTGTATTTAATTACGCCCCTTTTATTAGTTTTATCAGACGTTCGCCTTAATCAGACCGGTTCTGATCCTGATTAGACTTTATATTGCAAATTATGAGTATTTCCATCTTTAAGATAATTACTACAGCTGTATTGACTACCCAGCTTGCTTTCGCCCTCCAGGCACAAACGGGTGATACGGCTAAAAATAGTTCTCTTAGCATGGACAGCAGCGGATTGAAGATGAACCGGCCAACCGCAAAAGTAAAAGACAAACTTCCCATAAAGCCTCTATTAATACCCATGGCCATGATAGGACTTGGATTTGTGTCAATTGAAAACGATGGCTTAAAAAAACTTAATGCGGAATTAGAAGATGAGGTTTATGCCGAGAATCCACACAAAAAGATTTCGATAGATAATTATTTGCAGTTTGCACCTGCTGCCGCAGTATATGGACTCAATGCCATGGGCATTAAAGGCAAGCATAATCTCAGGGACCGGAGTATGATCTATCTGATATCCAATATCATTTTGAATGCAACGGTCTATTCAGTTAAAAAACTATCTCCTGAGTTACGTCCTGATAGTGCAGGTTATTCTTCGTTTCCCTCGGGCCATACGGCCGAAGCATTTGCCAGTGCGGAATTTATGTGGCAGGAATATAAAGGCGTGTCGCCCGCCTATGGCATAGCTGGCTACCTGTTGGCTGCGGCTACAGGATATTTAAGAATGTATAACAATAAACATTGGTTTACTGATGTGGTGGCAGGAGCTGGTATAGGTATGGTGTCTACTAAACTTGCATATTGGCTATATCCAAAAATCCAGCGCCGGCTATTTAAAGATAAACCTGTAAATACCCTTGTACTTCCAACTTATCAAAATGGTATCTTCGGTGTTGGTATGGTTCACAAATTTTGATTAATATTCCATGCATACCTTTATTCTATTTCACTGGATTATTTTCTTGATTACCGGCTTCCCCGGAAACCATTATTGGTTCCTGTTCATCGCTTTCGCTATTCGGACTCCGGAATGACCTAGGCTGACTCAAAGGGAATATTTCCCGCAAAAGGCGCAAAGAATGCAGAGAGATAGCTGTTAAGAATCAAGCGCTGTTTTCTCAACCTCTCTGCCGGTTTATTTTAAAATTACACTATTGCGATAGCCTCTTTTTTATTCTTTCTTTCGCAGAGAAAGCATTCCTTGTTTTGGGATTTCTACCTCAATAGAAGCAAAGATATAGCGTATCCGCTACTTCACAGGTCATAAGCTTACGCGGATCAAAGGGTCGGCAGGGACACCGAACTAATATTGAGAAGGCTGGGAAAAATGAGAACGGCGTCACAGCCGGTAACACGCCAGGAACGGCCCAAAGAGGCCACCGGTTTTGCCATGCCCGGCTAAAACTTAACATTGGAGATATTAAGTTATTGTTAATTTTAGTACCCTTTAAATAAATTGAAATGGCAAAAAAAATAAAAAAAGAAACTAAGAAGCAACTTTTAAAAAGCACGAAAGATGCCATCCGGGGAAAAATTGAGGGTGCATTGACAGATCTTAAAGCCGGATTAGGTGAAAAGGAATTTAAGAAACGATTGAAAAAAGCGGCTGCTCTTTTCAGTGAAGGATTTATCATGAATGGAAAAACTACGTCAGCGAAAAAAGAAAAGAAGAAGCCCCAAAAAGTAGTAGTCCCGGAACCGGTAGTTGACATCACGGTGTAAATAAGGTTCCGCCCTCCTACACCTCATTTAATTACCTGGAGGCAGCTATTATGTTAGCTTGGCAGGATATAGATTACAATTTCTGTGCATTATTTACCCTGACAATAGGGATTAACTTCAGCATCTCACCATTCGTACTGGTCAGCGACCTGCTATATTCGACCAGAGTCGTTCAGAGTTTAGCAGTTTATTAGTTCAGAAGTTTATAAACCCTTCAATCAAGGAGTGGGCTTTAGTTTTCGGAAACCGAAACTTCTAAACTCCTAAACTTGCGAACTTAGTCATCCTCTTAACCTTTGGAGTTTAGAAGTCTGGTAGTTTAAAAATTCATGAGCACTTCTATAAATTGACAAGGGATTCAGTTTTCGGTAACCCGAAACTTCTAAACTCCTGAACTTGTAAACTTAGTCATCCTCCATTTTCCGGGGAAACCTGCAAAAGAGAGGGGTACTCAAAACTTTCGTCTATTTTTGTGTACCCACCTTATATATCTACTATTATGAAAGTTAACTTTGAAATTAAAGAAAACTATGCGTTATGTTGTTACGGGCGGGACTTAGATCTTCATAATAACTTCGATTTTTTTAGTTATGACTATAGAGTGGCGGACCGGCAGTTGACGCTGATATGGAAAAGGTCACAAGCCAATTGGATTGCTGAAAACGAATTTGCTGAATTAACAATCATTCATACAAATGTCTCTTTTTTAAATATTGCTTATAATAACAAAGAATATGAATTCCCGGAAGATGACAAATGCCTGGGTGAAATTTCCTTCTCCTCTTCCGCTAACAGAGAAACAAATAATGGATTTGCCTATCAAAATAGTCCCCGGGAAGATGACGACATCATATACAG
>JAOQAL010000270.1 GCA_025963615.1 Chitinophagaceae bacterium
CGTCAAAAAAAGATACTAATTATGTGGCGGCTTCTGTCTCCTGCGCTTTTCCGGATAGTAGTACTATCCAGGAAAACATACGGTTAAAACCAAAAGGTATTTTCAGGAGGAAGAATTGTAATATCGCCTCATTGCAGTTTGATTTTAAAAATGAATCGTCTCCCCGTTTGTCGCCATTGAAAAAAATAAAACTTATAGGAGGCTGCAGTAAGAGCGGCAGCGATGAACAGTTATTGCTTAAAGAATACCTGGCCTATAAATTATATAGTCTTTTTACCGACATGAGTTTCAAGGTGCGTTTAGTAAATGTTACCTACCAGGATACGAGGGAAAAGATGAAGCCCTATACGCAGTATGCTTTTTTTATTGAGGATATTGGCGATCTGGCAAAAAGGAATCAATGCCGGAGACGGGCTTCAGGCCTTCAAAACGAACAGACCGATAGAAAGCAAATGACACTGGTGGCCTTTTTTCAATTCATGATTGGTAATACAGACTGGTCGGTGCCCACTTTACATAACATAAAATTAATCGTCTCCAAAAAAGATTCCCTCGCCAATCCCTACGTGGTACCGCATGATTTTGACTATACCGGGTTTGTCAATGCATCATACGCCATCCCGCCCGACATGTTTGAAACGACTTCTATCACTGAAAGGGTTTACCGGGGATTTCCACGAACCACAGACGAAATTGAGGAAATGAGAAATATTTTTTTAGCAAAAGAATCGCAGGCAAAATCGCTGATAGCGGATTTTAAGTTTCTTGGAAATAGCGAAAAAAAGGAGGCCTTGAATTATATTGACGAATTTTACGCCATTGCAAAAAATAGAAGGCAGTGCGAAAATGAATTTATTGAAAAGGCAAGAAAAAAATAAAACAGCATAATCTACTTCATGAGCAAAATTGTCAATCCCGGTTTTTTACGCGAAACGGCTTTATACGCAGAAGAATATATGAAAGCTAATCTTCCGGAGAACATTGTTTTTCATAATTATAACAGGACCGCAAAAATCGCACGCATTTGTGATACCCTGAGCATTCAATCGGACCTTAAGGAAAGCGAAAAGATGTTGTTGCACCTGGCTTCATTATTCCTTGATATGGGCTATTGCCACGATCCCAAAAATAGCGCGGCGGTTAGTGCCAGGCTTGCACGAAATTATTTTTCAGCAAAAGGCCTGGATGATGCCTCTATAAAAGTTATTACGGAAAGTCTTGAAGCTATCGGCTACCCTCAGCAACCGGTATCACTGGTTGCGCAATATTTATGTGATGCTGATATGTACTACTTGGGAAGTAATAATTATTCCTTAGATACCGAACTGATGCGGAATGAGATCAGCCTGGTTGACAAAATAAATTTTACAGACAGGGAGTGGATCAAAAAGCAACTCCAGTTGTTAACAGATCATACCTATTTTACATCAGAGGCGAGAAGGCTGTTTAAGAAAAGAAAAAAGAATAACATCATTTTATTGCAAAACCAACTAAACAGGGTTCAAACCCATAATGAAACGGACGTGGTGGCTGTTCCCGAAAATTTACAGCCTGAACCCGACCGGGATTTTAAACCTGAAAGAGGTGTGGAAACACTGTTTCGTGTCACGGCCCGCAAGCAGCTCGACCTGACCAGCATGGCTGATAATAAAGCGAACCTCATAATAGGAGTCAATACAATTATTATTTCGATCATGCTTTCTGTGCTTGGTACTAAACTGAATGAGAACAGCCACCTGCTGATACCCTCCATCCTGATCATATTAACCAACGCGACAACGATTGTAATTGCCATCCTGGCCACACGACCTAAAATTATCCGGGCAGACGATCATGTTCCTGGCAAAGAAAGCGCGGAGTTTAATATTCTTTTCTTTGGCCATTTCAGCCGGATGTCGCTGGAAAACTATAAGGAAACGATTCGAAAAACCATTATGAACAAAGAAGATATATATGATACGATATCGAGGGATATTTATTACCAGGGCATTATTCTTTCCAAAAAATACCGTTATATAGCACTGGCTTATAACATTTTTGTAGTGGGACTGATCATATCAATTCTTGCATTCATTGCAGCCTTTATCCTTCATCAATAAATCACCTTGGCCGGTTAATTAGCCAGGGCTTTTGCATCAGTTGCAATACAGGCGGTTACCTCCATCAGGGTTTGTTGCTGGGCAGGCGTGAAGGTTATGACGGTAGGTTTTTTGTTGTTATTACCTGTAAAAATCAACTGCGATATTTTTTGAGTTGAAAATCTTTTAACCGCGAAAGGCGTTTCCGGCCCATTGCGCACGGTAAAATGAAATAGTCCTTCGCAATTCATGGAACCGCTGTTGCGGAACGTAGTTTTTTGTTTGTTACCATCAAAAACAGCGACCACGGTTGAATTATCATCAAAACATTTATCGGCTCCCTCCAGGGTAAAAAAGAAATCAAACGATTTTTTATCCGCATCGATGGAGAGGGAAGTAAGTTGTAAAGAAATAAAACCGGTTGACAATTTTGGCTGACGGGTAAATGGGTCGGTCTCTTTTTTGATCTGGCAATCCTGTGCCGTCGCAGCAAAGGGGAGAAGGGCGATAAAAATTAAGATAAATTTCATAAGTATTTTATTGCTTTTAAAAATAAGCAAACTTCTTTGAGAGAGGAAGGATAGTTTGTTAAAATATTTTCTATGGTTGTTTTCTATTTCCTGTAACTAACCTGGAAAATTTAATTATTTTTAATTTTTCCAAAACAATAAATCCATGCATAAACTATCGGAAGGTTACAATTTTTATAAGAGAAGAACTTTTATTGCTGATGTGGTAAAAGCTGCGGGAGCCACCGCGTTACTTTCCATCCCGGAAACCGGTCAATCAGCTATACCGGTGGCTGAAAAGAAAGAGTATACGGTGCAGGACGTTATGGATATTATTTTAAAAGAAATACCAGAAGCTCCTTTAAAGCAGACTGTTGATACGCTTAAAAGCGGTAGCCTGGATCAGCAGGTGACAGGAATTGTTACCACTATGTTCGCAACAGTGGATATTATAAAGCAGGCTGCAAAACTGAAAGCGAATTTTATTATTGCGCATGAACCTGTTTTTTATAATCATCTCGACGATACGAACTGGGTAGCGGATAATGCCGTGGTAAAAGAGAAACAGCATTTATTAAAACAAGAGGAGATCGCCGTATGGCGCTTTCATGATTACTGGCACACCTATAGGCCGGATGGAATTATGCACGGAGTGTTAAAAAAAACGGGTTGGTTCAAATATTACAAGGACAGGGAAACCGGTTTGAATATACCCGCTACTCCATTGAAAAAAATTATAGGTCATCTGAAATCTTCACTGGGTATAGCGCAGGTCAGGGTCATTGGTGAACCCGACCAGGTCTGTCGGAAAATTGCTTTAATGCCGGGGGCATCGGGCGGTCAGCGGCAGGTTACTGTCGCACAAAATAACAAACCAGATCTACTCATTGTAGGCGAATTGCAGGAATGGGAAACCGCAGAATATATCCGGGATGCCCGGGCATTTGGTTCCCCTAT
>JAOQAL010000295.1 GCA_025963615.1 Chitinophagaceae bacterium
AATGATGATATTGTTTTTCTTAGTGGAGGTGATAACGGCGCAGTAATTATTTATGATATCAATAATTTTAAAAGATTGGATTCCATTTCGCTGAATGGTGAAGTGGGGGGAAACGATTATCAAGACAGCTTTACCTCTGATCTTCTGTTTAATGAGTCAAAGAATGAACTACTGGTCCTCGACCGGGGCAATTTCCGTTTGGTGCGTATTGACCTTTCGACAATGAAAATTACGGCTTCCATTAAAACTGGCCGCCAGCCTTTTGGATTGGCGATAAGTCCCGATCATTCGATGGCCTTCGTTGCGAATGTAGGGATGTATGATTATCCATTGTTACCCGGCATTACAGAGGAAAATTCTGATAGTTTGTTGTTGCCCTGGCATCCTTACGGCAATGGGACTAAAGAATCCATCCATGGCTATACGCAAAATGGCCGTTCTATTCCGGGAGTAGGAAGTCCGTTGGCGCCGGAAGCTATGAGTGTCTATGCTATTGATCTTTCCAATAATACGGTTATCGACCGTTATAAACCGGGATACCAGATTGGCCAGATGATTGAAGAGGCAGAAGTAGTAGGAGGAGCGAGTCCAAACTCATTGGTTGCCAGTGAAAAATATGCGTACGTGACAAATGCCGCGAATGATAATATTTCTATCATTGATTACCACAAACATCAGATAATAGGAACTATTCCTATCCGGGTGAATCCATTAATCGATCATTACCGCGGACTGCTTCCTTTTGGTATTACGATGAGTAAAGATGAAAAGACCCTTTATGTCGCCTTGCTTGGTTTTAATGCGGTAGCTGTTATTGACATTGAAAAGAAAATTACCAAAGGATTGATTCCTACCGGATGGGGTCCAACCAGAGTCCGTCTCAGTCCGGACGAAAAAGAATTATTCATTATTTCCTGCCGTGGTTATGGTGCTGGACCTAATGGTGGGCTTGGATTTATTGAACCGGTGCAAGGTACTTATATCGGCGATATTCAGTTGGGGACCTTTCAACGAGCCGGTGTACCTGATGATGCTGAGTTGGCTAAACTTACCAGCCAAGCCATTGCGAATACTTTTACAATTTCTTCGGTCACCGATGACGTTAAAAATCCTTTACCCCCATTGCCTGGTATCCGCAAAAGCCCGATCAAATACATCGTCTATATCACCAAGGAGAACCGAACTTACGATGAAGTGATGGGCCAGTTGGTTTCAGGCAAGGGAGATTCTACACTAGCCCGGTTCGGTATTGGTGTAACGATAGCAGCAAAGGATAAGACCTTAACGCACATGAATGTTGCACCTAACCATTTAAGAATCGCCAGCCAATTTGCATTTTCCGACAATTTTTATTGCGACAGCGATGCTTCAATACATGGACACCATTGGATGATGGGTGTAATTCCAAATGAATGGGTAGAAGCGAATTCCAGTGTAAATAAAACTGCTAAATTAACTTCCAGGGCTTCGGGAAGACGCTTTCCGGGTTCCACCGGTAGTATGGATCCGGAAGATTATGCAGAACGTGGAGGGATATGGGAAGCATTGGAAAGAAGCAATGTTCCTTTCTACAATTTTGGGGAGGCCAATGAAACGGCGCACAACCGGGAAGCATGGTATGATACCGCGACCGGATCCGGTCATAGCGTTATGGTCCCCATGCAGAAAGCGTTATGGCCAAGAACCAGTCATAATTATGCAGGATTTAATACTAATATTCCGGATCAATTCCGCATGCAGCAATTTGAATCAGAATTCACTAAAATGTGGTTAAAGGGGAAAAAGGAAATGCCCAGGCTGGTCACGATGCAGGTGCCGAATGATCATACCGCCGGACCCCGTCCGGAGGACGGGTATCCGTTTAAAGAATCCTATGTGGCGGATAATGACCTGGCCGTGGGAAGAATTCTGCATTTCCTGTCGCGTACACCGTATTGGAAAAATATGCTTGTTATAATAACGGAAGATGATCCCCAGGGTGGCGTGGATCATATCGATGCGCATAGAAGTATTTTGATGCTCGCGGGACCTTATGTAAAACGTGGATATACCTCTCATGGTCATGCGAATTTCGGTTCGATCTTAAAAACGATTTATACATTACTGAATGTGCCCTTTGTAAATCAATATGACGCAACCGCCAGTCCGTTACAGGATTTTTTCACCAGCCAACCTGATTTCAGGCCCTATACCCTTGATTTTCCATCCAAAGAGGTGTTTGATCCCAAGGTGGCTATGAAAAAATATCACCGGGATATTGATTGGAGAAAAGTTTTAAAAGGTCCGGAAATGGATGATGAAGATGACCAGCGGAAAGATCATTATTCAGACCACAAAGTAAAACAGCCTGTGAAGGGTAACCGGTAAATTAGTTGTGGTGAAAAATTGCATGATCAATTAATTCCGCCGACTGATCCCGTGGGTTATTACCGGAATAGATTAAAGCACCAACCAGTTGGCCTTGCTGTTATGAATTGATAAAATCTTAAAGTAGTTTATAAATTTTCAACCGGTTACCCAACTTAACGAATTAAAAAAACACGTTAAGGAACTGATCAAAATTGAATAGTTATGAAATTGTTTTCGATTTTTATTCCGGTCTGTTTGCTGTCACTGATTGTGAAGCCCGCTATTTCCCAGAAAGCGGTTACCGGACAATTACCTTTTGAAGAAAAGATATTACAAAGTACCAATCAGTTTTCCGTAATGCCTTACAACCGGCTGATAAAATCTGCAGGGAAAGTTCTTATGTATGGTGATCCGTCATTGGAAAACCATGCGCTTGACCTTTGCCCACTTCCGGGTAAAAAATTTATTGCTGTGGAAGACCGGTATGGTATTGCTATTGTAAATGCGCAAACCAATCAAATCATAGAACGGTGGGTCTATACTAAAGAAAACGACTGGAAAGATTTGATGAGTACGTATTCGGGCATCACGTCTTTTATCTATAAGGAAAAAATATTTATCGCCTGGGGCGCGGCTGCCGGTGGTGACCCTGGAAAATCAGCGATCATGATTGCTGAATGGGATGGTAAAAAAATAAACAATGTATCAGGCATTGAAGTTTACAACAATGCCCCTGCTGCTGTTGCGATACCCAACCAGGTTATTGCACATGCAGAAGAAGACCGCCTTTATTTATATGCCGTTTTAAATGGTAATAACCAGTTAATAAAAATAAGTTTCGAGGATAAGAAAATTACCTGGACCGTACCAACCGGTGTTGCACCGTATGGATTGTGTATAGTAAAAAACAAAATCTATGTGACTAACTGGGCTGGTCCACAGGTTACTGATACGCTTCGTGAATATGCCGGTACCCCCTGGGGAAGGGCGTATACCAATCCGGTTACCGGTTCTACCCAGGAAGGCAGTTTATCCGTTTTTGATATTTCAAATGGAGCTTTACTACAGCAACTGGCATTGGGCCTGCATCCCAACGCAATTATTAAATCTGCCGATGACCGTTTTCTATATATTGCCAATGCCAATAGCGATAATATAAGTATCGTAGATGTTCAACAAGAAAAAGTAATTGATTCAGTTAATACTGGCCTGTTTTCAAAAAATTATTCTTTTTATGGCAGCAGTCCCAATGGATTGTTTCTCGATGGGAGGAGTAATACCTTGTATGTGGCTAATGGAATGGACAATGCCGTCGTCGTGTTGAAACCGGGTAGTTATGTTTCTGGAAAAATCATAAAGCCTGCGAAAATATTGGGTTATATTCCTACTGAAGCTTATCCGTCAGGTATTACCCAGCTTAATCATCGGCTGTATATCACTAACCTGGAAGCTAAAGGGGCAAGAATTTTATCAGAGGTAGATCTGATAAAACAGCCAGATGGAAAATTCGGGAAGGCCTATAGTATACATAAAGAATTAACATCTGTAAGTGTTATTCCTGTACCGGATCCGGTTCAATTAAACAGGTATACTGCGGATGTAAAAAAACTGAACCTTTTTTACCGGATTGCACTAACCAATGCGCCAGCGAGGAAAAATGTTTCAGCAAAGGCATTACCGGAGCGGATTGGAGAACCTTCATTATTTAAGCATGTGATTTATATCATTAAAGAAAATAAGACCTATGACCAGGTTTTTGGTGACATTATACAAGGCCGTGGGGATAAGAATCTGTGTATTTATGGTGAAAAAATTACGCCGAATCAGCATCGGCTTGCCCTGGATTTTTCCCTGTTGGATAATTATTATGCCTCCGGTAAATCTTCCGCAGAAGGACACCAGTGGACAGATGCGGCGATGGTCTCTGACTATGTGGAAAGAAATGTACGGGCCTGGTTCAGGAGTTATCCCCACCGGCAGACAGATGCTTTGGTTTATAATAAGAATGGTTTTATCTGGAACAATGCACTCGATCACGGGAAAAAAGTGCGCATTTATGGCGAAGCGTGTTTAACGAACTATGACAGCAAAATGAAATGGACAGACATTTATAATGGATGGCTTGATCATAAAAAAATGGATTGGCAGAATACGAGTACGATTGCGAGGATAAGACCGGTTCTATCACCGAATTATCCAGACTGTGATAATATCAGCTTTACAGACCAGTTAAGAGCTGATGTTTTTATTGAAGAATGGAAAAAATTTGAAGAACAGGCGGGGGATCAGCTCCCGAATTTGATGGTTCTTTCTTTACCGGTTGACCATACAGCAGGCACTTCAGAAAATTTTCCGACACCCCGGGCGATGGTAGCAGACAATGACCTGGCCCTGGGAAGGATTATTGAAGCTGTTACGCATAGCCGCTTTTGGGATTCGACCGTTATTTTTGTAACGGAGGATGATTCGCAATCCGGTTGGGACCATATTTCTTCCTATCGCACAACCGGGTTAGTTATAAGCCCTTATTCCCGTTTGAATAAAACAATTCATACCAACTACAA
>JAOQAL010000297.1 GCA_025963615.1 Chitinophagaceae bacterium
ACATATTCGCGCCCATTGAAAAAAGGAAGAGATATATTTAGCGCTACCGGTCTGCAGCCATATGGCAAAGTTTGGAGGATTGGTGCTAACGAATCGACTGAAATTAAGTTTTATACCCCGGTAACAATTGGCGGCAAGCAACTTGCTGCAGGTACCTATACTTTATTTGCAATTCCTAATCCTGATAACTGGACCATTATAATTAACAGCCAGCTTGATAAATGGGGATTAAGCTATAACCAGTTTAAGGATAAAGATGTAATGCGTTTTGAGGTACCGGTTAAGTCCCTGGATACCGTTCAGGAATCGGTAGCAGTAACGTATACACCTCTTGAAGGAAATGCAAACGGTACTAATATTGTAATAGGCTGGGATAAAACAGCAGTAGAAATTCCTGTTATTTTTAATTAACAGGCCCGTGTTTAACTAAATTTAATAATTATGAAAAAAATAGCTTTAATAATGGTGTTTTTCAGCTTTTGCGCTATAAGTGTAAAAGCTCAGTACAAATTTCCCAGGGTTGATGCCAGTGTGATGGATGAGGCTTATTACCCCTCCGGTGCAGCATATGGTAAAATACCTTTTAAGGTAAGAGTGATCTATTCAAGGCCCTTAAAAAAAGGAAGGGATATTTTTAGTGCGACTGGCTTGCAGCCCTATGGCAAGGTTTGGCGTCTGGGAGCAAATGAGTCTACAGAGATCAAATTTTATGTTCCGGTAACAGTTGGCGGTAAACAAATTCCCGCAGGCAGCTACAGCATGTATGCCATCCCTGATAAAGATAGCTGGACAATTATCATTAATAGTGTAACTGACAGATGGGGGATCAACGGCGATGGCTCGACTACTGAAGATCCGGCCAAAGATGTTGTGCGCACGGTAGTACCGGTGAAGGCTCTTGATGCTGAGGTAGAAGCCATGGCTATGGTATTCACAGACCGCCCTGACGGAGCTAACCTGGTGATCGGCTGGGATAAAACAGCGGTTGAACTTCCGATTCTCTTCGCTAAGTGACAAAAAATAAAGCGTCCCTGCTTTCGCCTGGACGCTTTAACCTAAACCTTATCACAATTAAACCAACGCGGTTCAATTATAGTAACGATCATTCGTATAAAAAGTTTTATTGATCTGATTTTTTTTCAATTATTTTCGAAAAGTGTTTCTGAGAGATAAAATTACTCATAAATACCTTTCTTCAATTATTTTCCGGTGATGTTTCAGGTGACCGGCAATAACAAACAATAATGCCTGAACAGAAAGCGGATTTCCATTTGCAATCCCCTTACGGTGCACTTCATCATCATTTAAAGAACGGAATAAAAGCATATTTGCAGATCGGAGCAGCCTGAATTCTTCTATCAGGCTATCGGAAGTCCGGTCTTTAAAATGCGCGTTTGCCACATAATCATTTTCTTCAAAGCCCGGTAGTTCAGAAGCATCATTCCGTGCAAAACAGGTAAGACGATAAGTCATTATGCGTTCTGTGTCAATGATGTGCCCTATAAGCTCCTTGATGGTCCATTTGCCTTTTCCATAAGCAAAATCCCATTTTTCTACGGGAATGCAGCTTAAAAAGTCAGGGAAGGATGAGACTTGTGATCCAAGCTCACTAATCACATCATCAGCCACAGTATCAATATATCTTTGATAAAATACTCCAAATTCGTCAGGTTGTGGTCGGTACATACGTAAGGCTGCTTTTAATAATAATTCGGATTACTGTTCCTTTTCCGGACTCTGATTCCTTTACAAATATCTGTCCTTTGTGATAATTTTCTATAATGCGTTTGCTTAACGACAGGCCCAGACCCCATCCCCGTTTACGTGTAGTATATCCGGGCTGAAAGATCGTTTCATGCCTGGGCTTTGGAATGCCTTTTCCTGTATCGCATATATCAATGAATACCTGTTCCTTCACAAGATTTTCAGTTACTTTTAATTCAATGAGTCCCGGCCCCTCAATAGCGTTGACAGCATTTTTCAATAAATTTTCAAGCACCCAGTCAAACAGGGGAACATTCATCAGCGCCTCCACGCTTTTATCCCCGGTCACTTTTAATTCGATCTTATCACTTGTGCGTACTCTGAAATAATCTGCATAATCTTTAATAACACGATAAACGATATTACTTTGCAAAATTGGTTTGGACCCGATCTTGGAAAATCTATCGGCTACCATTTCCAGTCGTTTGATATCATTCTCCATCTCAAGGATCAGCGGGTCATGATCTGCTTCAAACTTGGATTTTATAAGCTCGATCCAAGCCATCATAGAGGAAATAGGTGTACCGAGCTGATGAGCCGTTTCCTTTGCCATACCAACCCAGACCTGGTTTTGCTCGGAACGCCGTGCAGAGCTGAATACCAGGTAAGCCAGCAATAAAAAAACGGCTATCACCGTGAGCTGTATGTACGGGAAAATACGCAATTGGGTCAGAAGCGGTGTGTCTTTATAATATACAAGCCATTTACCCGAGTTTCTTGCAAGATTTATTACAATAGGGTCCGGATGCTGGTTTTTCATTTCCTTAAGCTGGTTCCGGAAATATTTGGGATCGTATTTTTTGTCGGTTTCAAATTCATTAGGAGTTTTTGTGTTATCAAGCCCCCTGTGCATAATAATAGAGCCCGTGCTGCTAACGATCATGGCAGGAAGCGTCAAACTATCGCGAACGGCAGATATATAAGTGATAAATTCATCATTTATATCAGGCATTTCAGCTATATTTTTGATGGTCATGGCCCATACTTCCGCCCGGGTACGCTCATTTATGGAAATATTTTTTACCAGGTATTTTGTATACCAGAGTGAAGTTGCAGCAATCAGAACAGCAAAAGCCAGCAATAAAAATTTCCAGCGCCTTTTCTTTTCATATAGATTCATCGATACCAAAATACGAAAAATGGACGCATCATATTAAAATTTTAGTTTTGGAGCCTGAGTCATCATTCTGCTCTACACCTAAAACTGTATCTTTGGGCGTGGAACGATAATTTAGTACATCGTTTCGATATTTCAGGTTATTATGAATAAAAGGGTCAGAGTCCGTTTTGCGCCTAGTCCTACAGGCGGGCTTCATATCGGGGGTGTACGTACAGCTTTATTTAACTATTTGTTTGCCCGGCATCACGGAGGTGACTTTATTTTACGTATCGAAGATACTGACCAGTCCAGGTTTGTAGAGGGTGCTGAGCAATATATTATTGATTGCCTGGAGTGGTGCGGGTTAAAGATTGATGAAGGCCCGCATACCGGAGGAAAATATGCTCCATACCGTCAGAGCGAGCGAAAAGAAAGATACCGGCATTATGCTGAGCGGCTGGTACTTGAGGGTTATGCATATTATGCTTTTGATACGTCCGAGGAACTTGAAAAGAACAGGAAGGAGATCCCTGATTTTCAATACGGAAATGTCTACCGTATGCAGTTACGTAATTCGCTTTCATTATCCGCAGCTCATGTGAAGGAACTTATGGATAATAATATACCATATGTGATCCGGATCAAAATGCCTGAGGCTGAAACGGTCAGGTTCACAGATATGATCCGCGGCGATGTAAGTTTTGATACATCCAACCTTGATGATAAAGTATTGCTGAAAGCAGATGGTATGCCAACATATCATCTTGCGGTAGTTGTAGATGATTACCTGATGGATATAAGCCATGTTTTCCGTGGTGAGGAATGGCTGCCTTCTGCGCCGGTTCATATTTTGTTATGGGACTATCTTGGCTGGAGCGATGCAATGCCCCAATGGGCGCATCTTCCATTGATCCTGAAACCTGACGGACATGGAAAGTTGAGTAAACGTGACGGCGATCGCCTGGGTTTTCCTGTTTTTGCGATGGACTGGCATGATCCGAAAAGCGGAGAAGTTAATTCCGGATTTCGTGACAAAGGATTTTTACCGGAAGCTTTCATAAATATGCTGGCTTTACTTGGCTGGAATGAAGGAACTGAACAGGAAATATTTACGGTTGATGAACTTATTCAGAAATTTTCTATCGAACGTGTCAGCAAAGCCGGTGCAAAATTCGATTATGAAAAAGCAAAATGGTTTAATGCAGAATGGATTAAAAAGATCGATCCAGACATCTTGAGGGATAAATTTACAGCAATCTTAAAGGAGAAGGGAATTTCCGTTAAGGATGAAACTTACCTGGAAAAAGTAAGCGGCCTTATAAAAGATCGCCTGATATTATTAAATGATTTCTGGGATCAGTCTTCTTTCTTTTTTGAACCGCCATTAACGTATGACCTTGATTCTGTAAAACCCAGATGGACAGAACAGAAAAGAGATTTTTTTAATTCGCTTATCGGAGCATTCAGTAGTTCAGAGAGCTGGGAAAGTACTGATCTTGAATTATTATTCAAATCGGGAGCGGAAAGTAGTAGTATAAAGACCGGTGAGGTGATGCTTCCATTCCGCATCATGCTTGTTGGAGGGAAATTTGGCCCGCAGGTGTTTGAGATCGCAGCTTTATTAGGACGCGAGGAAACTATCCTCCGAATAGAAAAAGCACTGAAAGCATTTAATGTTTAGCCGCGAATGGATCAATATTTATTATTATCTTGATAATAAATTCCGCATAATGAAAAAAGAGATAATTTTTACAGCCCTGGTAATTAGCTTGTTACCCTTGTCAGAAATTTTTGCACAATCTCCGCAAGCTGAGATTTC
>JAOQAL010000299.1 GCA_025963615.1 Chitinophagaceae bacterium
CGCTACGGCTATCTACGGTTCACGCGGTGCGAATGGCGTTGTTCTTATTACAACCAAAAAAGGCAAAGCCGGTCAGACGGCAGTTGACGTAAACATTTATTCAGGAGTTGGACAAGTAACCAGGACATTGCCGCTTTTAAATACCCAGCAATATTTAGCGATGCGGCATGAAGCCTTCAAAAATGACGGTGCGACCCCGGACCCAAGTTATGATTATGATATTACCGGCGCCTGGGACACCACACGCTATACCGACTGGCAAAAAGTGCTTATTGGAGGTACGGCCCATTTTACCAATGCACAAATGTCATTATCCGGTGGAACTGCCAATACTCAGTTCCGGATTGGGGGAGGATACAGTAAACAAACAACTGTTTTTCCAGGAGATTATGCAGATGAGAAAGCCTCTACTCATGTCAATATCAATCATTCTTCTACAGACCAAAAGTTTAAAATATTGTTTTCGGCCCAATATGTTTATGACTATAATGTCCTGCCGCGAACAGATTTCACGGGCCTGATTATACTTGCGCCTGATGCACCTGCACTCTACAACAGTGATGGCAGTGTTAATTTTCAGAATGGAACTTTTAGCAATCCGATGGTGGTCGCACTTCAAAAAGCAACTGCTACCAGCAATAATCTGATTAGTAATCTGAACTTAAGCTACCAGATTTTGCCTGGCTTGCAGTTAAGAAGCAGTTTTGGTTATACTCACTATGAAATGAACCAGTCGGACCAACGCCCGGCGACCGCTTTCTATGGCCCTCCTATAGCGGCGAGGAGGGAAAATGCTTTCGGCAACAGTGCGGTCAACACATGGATAATTGAACCCCAGATATCCTATAATAGAAAACTGGGCTCCGGTAAATTAGATGTCCTAATCGGTTCTACCGTCCAGCGAAACCAAACAAACGCAACAGGATTTGATGCAACTAATTTTTTAAATGACGCTTCTATTCCCAACGTTGCAGCCGCTGCATCGTTGACTACTGTTGGCAATGATTATTCTGAATATAGATACAATGCCTTATATGCGCGGTTAAACTATAATCTCGAAGATAAATATATTATCAACTTAACCGGCCGCCGCGACGGCAGCAGCCGGTTTGGTCCTGGCAAGCAATTTGGAAATTTTGGTGCAATTGGTGGTGCCTGGGTCTTTTCAAAAGAAAAGTTCATTGAAAATGAACTTTCGTTCCTCAGCTTTGGAAAATTAAGGGCTAGCTATGGCACAACCGGGAATGACCAAATTACCAATTATCAGTACTTAAGTGCCTACGCAAATCAAGGGGGGCTTCCTTATCAGGGAGTAACCGGACTAACTCCTAACCGTATTGCTAATCCTTATTTTGCCTGGGAGGTTAACAAAAAATTAGAGGCCGCCCTGGAATTAGGCTTTTTGAAAGATAGGATCAATATTGAAGCCAGTTATTATCGTAACCGTACGGGAAATCAATTAGTGGGTTACCCCCTGCCGGCCATAGACGGGTTTAACACTATTCAATTCAATTTACCGGCCGTCGTCCAAAATACTGGCCTTGAATTGACGCTGAACACGGTCAATGTCATTTCCAAGAATTTTCGATGGAACAGCTCTTTTAACATAAGTATGCCGCGCAATAAATTGGTTTCCTATCCCAATATAGCTAATTCCGCTTATGCGGGTACATACGAAGTGGGGCAATCTCTATTTATTAAGAATTTGTATCATTCATTGGGTGTGGATCCGCAAACGGGAATTTACCAATTTCGAGACGTTAACAATGACGGACAATTCAGTAACCCGGCTGATCTACAATTTGAGAAACAATTAGCACAAAACTATTTTGGCGGATTTCAGAATACATTTTCCTACAAACAATGGTCAGTGGATATCTTTTTTCAATTTGTAAAACAAACCGGCTTAAGTTATTTGGGTTCTTTTGACGCACCAGGAATGTTTAATGTAAATCAACCCGATTATGTTCTCAGTCGCTGGCAGAAACCAGGGGACAATACGAATGTTGCGCTATTCTCACCTAATTATGCTCAGGACCCCAATTTTTTATTAGGTCAATCCAATGCAATTATAAGTGATGCTTCGTTTATCCGCTTAAAGAATCTTTCCATTTCCTATTCTTTTCCTGATAAATGGAAGCGGGGTTTATCTTTAAAAAATGCCCGGATCTATTTGCAGGCGCAGAATCTATTTACGATCACCAGCTATAAAGGACTGGATCCCGAAACTCAAGGTTTGTTGCTCCCACCGCTGCGCATGATTACGACGGGTATTCAACTTTCCCTTTAATGAATATTAAAAAATTTGAAAATGAAGACATATTTTAAAATCAGAATCATAAATATATGCTCGGTGTGCTTTTTTCTATTGTCGCAATCGGCCTGTAAAAAACTCGTAACGATTGATCCGCCGCTAACACAAACAACGACTCCCACTGTGTTTGCCAACGATAATACCGCGATTGCTGCGCAGATAGCAGTTTATCAGCAAATGAACAGCGACCCGGCGAACCTTAAATTGTATACCGCGCTATCTGCTGACGAGTTAAACAGTACTTTGACGAGCACAACCCAACGAAATGCCTACATCAATAACTTAATAGCCGCAACCGATGGCGGAGGACTTCTCCTTTGGACGGCTGCATATAAGTATTTTTACCAGGAAAATGCTATTATCGAAAATACACAAGCGTCCACCGGGATAAGCGCTAAAGCCAAACCGATCATCCTCGGTGAAGCTAAGTTTATGCGTGCTTGGTGGTATTTTTACCTAGTCAATTTATATGGCGATGTTCCATTAGTTACTACTTCGGATTATACCGTAAATTCGACTTTTTCAAGAACTCCTAAAGATCAGGTTTATGCGCAAATAGTCAAAGATCTTACCGAGGCCAAAACGCAGTTAAGCGATCAATACGTAGATGCTTCAGATATAATTGTAACAGCAGACAGGATCAGGCCGACCACGTGGGCAGTGGATGCCTTGTTAGCGCGTGTGTATTTATACCTGGGTAACGGGCATTATGCAGACGCTGAAACTCAGGCCTCGCTTGTAATCGCTAATACGGCTAAATTCAGCTTGCCGGCCGATCCCAATAATGTCTTTAAGGCAAACAGCACTGAAGCCATCTGGCAGCTTTTACCGACATCTACTGTGGGCGCTACCCAGGAGGGATATTTTTGGGTGCTTACCACAAAGCCGTCTACTAGTAGTTACGGAACAATTAGTAATGCATTATTCAATGCCTTTGAAACAGGTGATAAGCGAAAAGTGGCCTGGGTGGGTTCAATCACTGTTTCCGGGACGACCTATTATTTTCCGAATAAATATAAATATAAGACCTCGCCTGGTTCGACATTGGAATATTCGATGATGCTTCGCCTGGCGGAACAATACCTGATCAGGGCGGAAGCAAGGGCACAACAAAACAAGTTGACGGGGGCGATAAGCGATTTGAACGTGATCCGGCAAAGAGCGGGCCTGTCAGTACTGCCGGGGAATTTATCACAGGTCCAGGTTTTAGCCGCAGTAGCGCAGGAAAGAAGGGTGGAGTTATTTACGGAAGCCGACCGGTGGCTCGACCTTAAACGAACCGGTGCAATTGATGCCGTGATGGGCAGTCCAGGGAATGCGACTCAGGCAAAGGGTGGGGCGAACTGGCAGCCCTACCAGGCATTTTACCCAATTCCAATTTTGGATATTTCAAAAGACCCTAATTTAACTCAAACACCTGGTTATTAAAAGATATGTGATGAAAAGATTGATATTGATTTTACTCGCCTGCGTTACGTACGCTAAGGCACAATCAACTTCCGGCCCAGAGCCGGAAGTTGGTAAACGTTGCCCTGATTTTACATTTGATAAAATCGACTTCTATTGGAAAAAGAAAGTAACCTTGGATGACTTTAGAGGCAAGTGGTTATATCTTGACTTTTGGGATAAGAATTGCAGCAGTTGTATCGCTAGTTTCCCTACGATTAACCAGGAACAAAAGGATTTGAAGGACAGCATACAATTTGTGATGGTGACCTACGAAGACAAAGAAAACGAGCACCGTAAAATGTTCGCGAATTATCACAAAGGTCTGCACTTAGAGTACCCAGGGGCGTTTGCCGGAACGTTCGAGTCAAAAAATGGTAAATATGTCGCTA
>JAOQAL010000305.1 GCA_025963615.1 Chitinophagaceae bacterium
ACAGAAAATGCGCCGGGTATGGAATGATACGGCCCAAAAAGTGGATACCGTAATGACCAAAGGACTATTTACCGACCAGCAAACCAGCTTTGGTATCAGTTTAAGTTCAGCCCTGTTTGGAACCTATGGATTTAAAAATTCGAAGGTTGTAGCTATCCGGCATGTGATCCGGCCAGTTATCAGTTTAAGCTACCGCCCGGATTTATCAAAATCTCATTTTTATTCGGTACAGGTTGATACGTCACTCGGCGGTACTTATAAGCAACGGTTTTCCGAATTTGAAAGAAGTATGTATGGTTATTATTCGGAAGGCCGGTTTGGAGGGGCCACGTTCCAGTTCGATAATAATCTTGAAATGAAAGTGCGGACCAAGGATACTACCGGTGAAAACCCAACAAAAAAAATACGGCTGATTGATGGATTTGGCTTTTCTACGAGTTACAATTTTTTTGCTGATTCGCTGAAGCTTTCTCCTTTCAATATTTATTTGCGTAGTACTTTATTCGATAAAATAAATATAACGGCCAGCACTACCCTCGATCCTTATCAGAAAAATAGTCATGGTCAGAGTATTAACAAATACACCTGGCAGGGTGGCAAGTTTAAATTGGGAGATATTTATTATGCCACCGTTTCCATGTCAACCAGTTTCCAAAGCAAACCGAAGGATCCTAAGAAAGATGAAGAACGAAAAAAACAGATGGAATCCCTGAATGATCCCGCCTTAGTAGCCGATCAGCAACAGCTGCTGGAATATAAACGCCAGAACCCTGCGGAATTTGTTGACTTTAATATTCCCTGGACATTGACCCTTGGTTTCTCATTAAATTATAGCAAACTATTAAAACCTGATTATAGTGGTTATGCCGGCAAAGTAAGTTCCAATATGAATTTTGGCGGCAGCTTTACCCTGACACCGAAATGGAGTTTATCCACCAATGGTTATTATGACTTCAGTACCTTGAAATTGCAACAGTTAACCATGAGTATTTCCAGGGATCTTCATTGCTGGCAAATGGCGATTAATGTAACGCCGGTTGGACTTTACCGTACCTTCAGTATCAGCATCAGTCCGAAGGCATCCGTGCTGCAGGATTTGCGCATTAACCGCAACCGTTCATTCTCCAGTCAATGATGATGGGCGACATAATAATCTTTCATTATCATAAATACTTCTTCTTTTAATTGCTGGTAGGTCGCGCCAGGCTTTATCGCCACAGGAGGTAAAAAATCTATTTGCATACGGTGCGGCCACAGGAAGAATTTGTTAGCGGGCAAGATGTCCCTGGTATTAAAAATCAAAGCCGGGATGATGGATTTTCCGGAAGCAACCGCCAGCTTAAATGCGCCATCATGAAAGGGTTTCAGGGGTTCGTCTGATTTATTGCGGGTGCCTTCGGGGTAGATACACATGTGCAATCCCATATCGAGTACCTGCTTCATTTTGGCAAAACTTTCTTTACGGCTTGTTTCGCTTTTCCGGTCAACCAGTATGCTGCCGGTTTTATACATTAAACCAAAAATGGGAGTCTTTGCCAATTCGGCCTTGGCGATCGTTTTATTGCCACCGGGAATAGCCGGCGACGTAATGGGAACATCCATGAATGAATTGTGATTGCAAACGACAATATAAGATTCTCCTTTGCTGAAATTTTCCTTGCCGGTCACTTTCAACGGGCAGCCAATCAGGGTTAAATAAACTTTCATCCACACTCTCGACATTGTAATGAACCGGATATTTTTCAATGGATCGGGCCGGGAATAACTGAACAATAAAAAGGGTATCAAAAATATGAGCATGGTGATCACAAATAAAAGTAAACCCCAGATAGCAAAAATCCGTCCCAGTATTTCTTTTATAAATTTCATTGCAACCTGCTTTTTCATTACTGATTTATCTGCAAATAAACTTTATTCAGTCAATTTTCCAGTCAATAGGATCTAAGCCTTTGCTCATGAGGAATGTATTGGTCTTCGAAAAGTGTTTACAACCCAAAAACCCTGCATGGGCGGAAAGGGGAGAAGGGTGTGCGGCTTTCAGTATTAAATGTTTAGTTTCATCAATCAATACTCTTTTTTCCTGCGCAAATTTTCCCCACAATAAAAACACGACATTCTTTTTTTGTTCTGAAATCGTTTTAATAACGGTATCCGTAAACTGCGCCCAGCCAATTTTAGCATGACTCATGGGCTCGCCTGCCCGGACAGTGAGTGAGGCATTTAGCAGGAACACTCCTTGTTGAGCCCAATGGGTAAGGTTTCCATGACGGGGCATCCCGGTACCAATATCCTCCTGCAGTTCTTTAAAAACATTGATTAGTGACGGAGGAGGCATAATACCTTCCTGCACGGAAAAACACAAACCATGCGCTTGACCCGCACCGTGATAAGGGTCTTGTCCCAATAGCACCACTTTCACGTTATCAAAAGCTGTTTTATTAAAAGCGTTAAAAATAAAACCGCCGGGCGGATAGATTATTTTACCTTGTGATTTCTCTGTTTTTAAATGCAGGGCAATTTGTTGAAAATAGGGCTTGTTAAATTCACTTTTTAATACTTCTTTCCACGAAGGTTCAATCTTTACATCCATTGGCCGGTTCCTGTTTTGACTCATGAAGATAGGAAAAGAAAGCGTTGTGGTTTTAACCCGGATAATCCTTTTCATTTTTTTTGCTGTGAATATTCAAGTACTTTAGAACTTTCTATTTCACGTTTTTTACGATTCAACGCATAAAATTTTATCACAGTTAATTCACGGGTCATGTACTTATTTTCACGCGGCATTTTTTCCAGGATAACTGCAGTATTAATTTTTCCTGCCATCCTGGTAATTTTCATATGCTGCATACCTGCAACACATCTGCAATCAGTAAAAGAAGGTCCCGATGATAACAGTAAAGCTCCTAAGTTTAAGGCGTTGGTTCTTTATGAAAATGGTGGCCATCATATCGCCTATTCAATTGAAGCAAAAAAATGGCTGGATAAACTGGCCGCTGACAGCAATTTTGCAATTACTTATATTCAAAAAACCGATACCATTAATGATGCTTTCCTGGCACAATACCAGCTTTTCATTCAACTCGATTATGCGCCCTAT
>JAOQAL010000337.1 GCA_025963615.1 Chitinophagaceae bacterium
TGGATGCTAGATGCTGGATGCTGGATGTTGGATGCATATTCCTGATTATTCCTTTACTTAAGTAAAGGGGAAGGCGGGCATGCGGAAGGCGATAACGATAAGTACGATTTCATCAGAACGAACGGAAAATTCCATGGCTGCAAAATGAAAAGGATTATTTAACCCCAGTCACATATGAAAATGCCTTGACATTAAATGCAGAGATACAATGAAAATTAAACGTCAAAAAGTCCGATTCAACAAACGCAGCCATATCATACAAAGCTGAAATCAAAAAAACGGGATCTCAAATTTTTCACCAAGTGATTTCAAGTCATCATATACAACCGACATTACCGGAATCCCATTCTTCATCCGTTCGGCCTGCATCTCCCGTTCGGGGTCGCCAGGAATAAGAACCCTGCTTTGTCCTTCCACTGTTTTTGCACTGCGAAAACGTTTTATCCATTTATCCATATGCATTTTAAAATCAGCCGCTGGCCTGAATGCATCAATACGCATAGCGCCGAAAAAATGACCGATGCCCTTTCCAGGTTGTTCATCGGGCATGGCAACATAAGCGGGAAATGGCGGCACCCAGGGACCATAGTTGGCACCGCTTAATACTGCTGAGAAAATATCGACAATGGCTCCCAGTGCATAGCCTTTATGGCTACCATGTTCACGGTCACTGCCAAGAGGCAACAATGCGCCACCCGTTTTCAGGGCATGCGGATCCGTTATACTATTACCTTCTTTGTCTTGTATCCAACCGGCTGGTGCTGTTTCATCTTTTCTTTGGAGAATTTCCAGCTTTCCATTCGCAGCAGTAGTCGTAGCCAGATCGGCAACAAATGTTGGTTCATCGCCAGCGGGAATGGCTACGCAAATGGGATTGGTGCCTAATAATCTTTCTATTGAAAATGTTGGCGCTACCAGGGGGCTTGCATTTGTTAATGCAATACCGATCATATCATGGTCCAGGGCCATCATAGCATGATAACCAGCAATGCCAAAATGATTGCTGTTCTGTACACTTACCCAACCCGTACCTACATTTTTTGCTTTATCAATGGCAACCTGCATGGCCCATGGTGCCACTACAAGTCCCAGTCCCCGGTCACCATCCACGACAGCGGTGGAAGGTGTTTCATGTATAACTTGAATGGCAGGTGTTGCATTCACCCTTTTTACTTCATGCAGGCGGACATAGCCACTGAGCCGCGCCACGCCATGCGAATCAATACCCCGCAGGTCGGCGGAGAGCAAAACTTTTACAGCAAGCTCCGCATCCGTTTCGCTACAACCAATCTTTTGGAAAACCGCTTTGGAGAAATCAAACAATTGCCGGTAAGAGAATTTATTTTCTGCCATGCGCAAAGAAACAACTTTTGCTGGATGCTGGATGCTGGATACTGGATGCTGGATGCTGGATACTGGATGCTGGATACTGGATAGTTCAGGGCTTCAGCTTCATATTCACGGGGTCCCAATTAACAATTTTATGTTGGAAATAACTGTCATTGGCAGCAAGACAAGGTGCCGCTGCGCGAAAACCAATTACCGGATCTTCAATGACCGGCTTACCCTCACGCACACCTGCAAAGAAATTTGCAAAATGTTCAACGTGTCCGTCAAAACCTTCCGGTGTCTTATATTGAATGGAAGGCTTCTCTGGCCTTTTCCGGTCTTCGGCTGACCATTTCTGATCGTATTGTTTTTTCAGTTCATCCTGCATTACCTGCGGATAGGTACTTACTCCATCCCAGCCCCCGAAACCCGGTGCTTTAGGCATGATGCTATGCGTAATCTTTAATCCATCCCAGCCTTTTTCCAGCACCCCTTCACTGCCAATAAAACGGACAGAACTTCCACCTCCGGTGCCGCTTACAAAATTTACCCTTAGCATTACCTGAAACGCAGGATGCTCTTTGGTTTCGGGGTAGTCCATAATAGAGGTCAGTACATCGGGTACATCCCGGCCATCTTTCCAATAACATAATTGTCCTGAAGAGAATATCTTTTGAGGTCCCATCGAACCGGTTATATAGTGAATATCCGTTAACAGGTGAACAAACAAATCACCCGACATGCCGGTACCAAAATCCCTGTAATTACGCCACCAGAAAAATTTCTTTTCATCATATTTGGGTTTGGGGTTCATACCCGCAACATATCGATCCCAATCAACCGTTTGAGGCGACCTGTCGGTTGGCATGGTATATTCCCAGGCACCGATAGCGTCCTGCCTGTCATAACTGGCTTCAATACAATTCAATTGCCCTATTTCACCGGCCTTATACAGCTCCCTTGCCTTGGCGTAATCCAGACCGCTGATTCCCTGGCTACCCACCTGCATCACCTTTTTTGATTCTTTGTAAGCCTGTATGACGGGTAAACCCTGGTGCAGTTTATGCACCATGGGTTTTTCGCAATATACATTCTTTCCTTTTTTCAACGCATCGATAGCTATTGTTGAGTGCCAGTAATCATTGGTCGCAATGATGATGGCATCCACGTCTTTTCTTTCCAGTATTTCCCGGTAATCCTTAGTTGTAAATAAATCCTTACCATAGAGCTCTTTCATCCTCGTCAACCTGCCAGTATATAAATCGCAGGCAGCAGCCAGTTCAATGCCTGGTACTTTGAGTGCCGCTTCCAGGTCGCCATGTCCCTGGATACCAGTGCCAATTAACGCAACGCGAATTTTATCATTGGATGAAAACTTACGTTGGTAAGAAAGCATTCTTGTTTCATATACTTCTTCCGCCATAAGGTTTGAAAAAACCCCGCTGCCCAAAAACATAGCGGAGCCGCCGAGACGCTGCAAAAATTTACGACGTGATGATGCGCTTGCCATAAGGTGATTATTTTGTAGTAATGAAAACCGCTTATTTTAATTTAGCTACCTGTTCGTGGAAAAATCTTATTTCTACTTTTACATCCGGCATATTATTCTTCCAGTTATTTTCTCTTTCAATAGAAAACATTCCTCCTTTAAACCCCTGCCGTTTCAATTCTGCGAAGATTTCAGGAAATTTATTGACGCCCGTTCCTGTTATCACATCTTCTGCATCGGTTTTATTAAATTCCTTTACATCCTTAAAATGCACCCCGATAATATGACCTTCCAATTTCTTTAGACATTCCACTACATCCAGGCCACTGCGGCTCCAATGACCAACATCAGCACATGATCCGAGATTCGGATGATTTTTTACGGCTGCAAGCACTGAATCAGGATGCCAGTAATGGCTGGGTCTCGGATGATCGTGAATGGCCACCTTGATTCCGTAAGCACCTGCGAGGCTATCAACAAGGTTCCATTGATTATCCTCCGGTTCGGCAGTCAGGTATTCCAGGCCCATATCTTTAGCAAAGTCAAAAGTCTTTATCCATCCAGCGGCGTCTTTCGCCCCGGTTACACCAAAAGCAATCATGGTAATTCCTTTAGCTTTCAGCAATTCTTTCACCTTGGTTCGGTTTTCCGCAGATAAACTGGGATCTAAAACAGCATTTTTAAAATCGCCGCCCAACTTTTGTCCCGGGAAAGCTTCAATAAATTTAGCACCTGCACTATCTACTTTTTCAATAGCCACTACAAAAGGAAACTCCCGGAATGTCCATAGCTGAACTCCGATTTTCCAGTCATCAGCTACATTGGGCATCGTGGCGGAAGCGGAATCCGGCTTTGTTTCCGTTGTTGCCGGGCTAGCGGCTTGTTCGCTGTTATTGCAACTAAACAATACAAATGGTGCGACAGCGATAGATAAAGACAAAAGTTTTCTTTTCATCTGGCAATTCTTTTAATTGTTGATTAAAAATTGGAAGTGCTGAAGTTAAGAATATTTAAAACATCTTCCGGCAAAGTAAAATGTATTTTATGGAGAAATGATGAGTGGGAAAAGTTTCCACTTACTCCAGATATAAGTAATAACCATATAAATCTATTCGCGGTTGTTGTCATAAAAAAACGCCTTGCTTCTGCAAGGCGTCGCGTTTTATTTTTCAATCCTGTAGCTGTGAAAAAACAGGTTAGAAAGGAAGATCATCTATCGGTTCCGTAATTTCTCCGGGCGATGGAACGCTGCTGCCAACCGATGCACCCGCCTGGGATGAATAAGTGGAAGGTGATGAGCCCGCAGTATCACCACGCCCTCCCAATAGCTGAACTTCACGAACTCTTAATGATAATGACGCGCCGGCCGTACCATCCTGTCTTGTAAAACTTCTTACTTCAGGAGCACCTTCTACAAACACCTGCTTACCCTTTGTTAGGTAGGGCGACAGGGCTGTCCGGTCCGTCCAGTAAGCACAATCAACCCAGGTTGTTTTTTCCTGGTTATTGCCCTGGCTGTCACGATACTTTTCAGTGTGGGCCACTGTGAAGTTTATCACGTTTTTACCATTTACTGTGTTAACCACGCAATCTTTGCCGAGGTTACCGATAACTTGCATTTTAATCATAGTGCTCAAATTTTGATGTGCGTAAAATTTATTTAGAGAGGAAAGTTAAGTTAATTCCTGAATTCACCGGAATAGGTTATGAAGGACTTATTAACATATAAAAAGGGGATTATTTGTTGGTGGTGGATGCTGGATGATGGATGCCGGATACTGGATGATGGATGCTAGATGCTGGAGGCTGGATACTAGATGCAGCCATTGAAATAAGATAACTATAAACAGCGCCATTCTGTATTTTTTGTAAATTTAAAAAATGGAAATTAAAGAACCGGCACCGGCATATGGTAATAGAAGATATTCTATTGAAGAATATCTTGACCTGGAAAAAAATGCAGAACAAAAACATGAGTATTTCCATGGAGAAATATTTGCCATGTCGGGTCCAAAAGTCCCTCACAATATTATATCAGTTAACCTGCTGTCTTCTTTAAAACAAAATCTAAAAGGAAAGCCTTGCAGACCTTTTAATAGCGACCAAAGAATTCATATTCCTCAAAATACTCTTTTCACTTATCCCGATATTTCGATTATTTGCGGAGAAATTAATACACTAGAAAATGACGAATGGAATATTTTAAACCCTTCTGTCATTATTGAAGTACTTTCTCCATCCACAAAAAATTATGACAGGGGAGAAAAGTTTAAATTATACAGGGATATCCCATCGTTGAAAGAATACATTCTGGCAGATTCTGAAAACATCGTTGTGGAAGCCTTCCGTGTAAATGAAAGAAGCCACTGGGAACTGGAAGAATATAAACAAATTACAGATAGCTTGTTTATTAAAACCATACAGTTTTCCATTTCTCTTGAAGAAATTTATGAAGGGACGAAACTTGCACATACCTGATACAATAATTTCAAGTATATTTTCAAAAAAATACTAACGCTTTATGAATCGCAGAAAATTTCTCCGCCAAACCTCATTTGCCGCTGCCGGTATTACTATTCTTAATTTCCCCGTATTTGGCAAAAATGCGTCCAGTAATAAAATAGTTATCGCCGTAATGGGAGTCAACAGCCGCGGCGCTTACCTGGCGAAATGTTTTTCGCAATTAGAAAATGTAGAAGTCGCTTATATCTGCGATGTAGAAGACGGCGCGATAAAAAACGGGTTGGAGGGATTAAAGGATGCGAAAAGACAACCGGTTATTATAAAAGATATCCGGGAACTGGTAACTAAAAAGGATTTTGATGCTTTAGTGATAGCCGCGCCGGATCACTGGCATACCCCTGCCGCCATACTGGGCGTAACTCATGGCAAACATGTATATGTAGAAAAGCCCTGCGGACAAAACCCTTATGAAGGTGAGTTGATATCTCAGGCTTATACTAAATACGGTAAACTGATTCAGATGGGAAACCAGCGTCGCTCCATGCCGCAGATCATTGATGCAGTTAAACAGGTAAGAGAGGGCATTATCGGCAATACTTATTTTGCCAAAGCCTGGTACACCAACAATCGTAAATCAATCGGCACCGGTAAAAAAATTCCTGTGCCCTCAACATTAAATTTTGATTTATGGCAGGGCCCCGCACCAAGGAAAGATTACCAGGATAACCTGGTTCATTATAATTGGCATTGGTTCTGGCATTGGGGTACTGGTGAAGCCTGCAATAACGGAACCCACGAAATAGATACCTGCCGTTGGTTTTTGGGAGTGGATTATCCAACTAAAGTAACGTCAGCGGGTGGTCGCTTTGCTTTTAAAGATGACTGGCAAACACCAGATACCCAGGTTGCCGGTTTTGAATTCGCGGAAAACAAGGCCATCACCTGGGAAGGAAGGAGTTGTAATAATTATCCCGGAGAAGACGGCGCCGGAAGAGGTTTTATCATTTATGGCGATAAAGGCACCCTGGTTAACCTTGGCAATGATGATTATAAAATATTCGATTATGACAATAAATTGGTAAAGGAAGTTAAATCAGCTTCTCAGAATGAAGCCAACAATACGGTGAGCGCCAATGGCAATCTTGATTTTTATCATTTCACCAATTTTGTTGAATCCATACGCGGTAATGCCAAACTTACTTCCCCGGTAACCGAAGGGCATAAAACGGTATTGCTTTGCCACCTGGCCAATATTGCACAACGAACAGGAAAGGCATTGCATTGCAGTCCACAAAACGGCCATATTTTAAATGACGCTGAAGCTATGAAGCTTTGGAAAAGAACTTATGAAAAAGGTTGGGAACCGAAAATTTAAGATCAGGGCAAAACCGTTCAACACAACCGGGTAATACAAGTAAACCTTTATTCTCACAAATACTGAGATGAAATCCTTTTTTTCATCTACCAGATCATCGCTGCATTAACATTGCTTAACAAAGCCCGCCGGCAATCACTTTTCACTTGCAGGCCTTACTATGCCATAATACTTTTGACTTGTCAATTAAAATAAATCAACCCGGTTAAAAAATTAAATCATGAAAAAAATACTTTTAACAATGGCCCTGTCTCTTACCG
>JAOQAL010000352.1 GCA_025963615.1 Chitinophagaceae bacterium
GGCTACGCATTTTGTAGTTGCTTACCCAAAGCAAGGCAGCAAGGCAACTTATGATACCGAGGTCAGAATCCTTTACGATCAAAACAACTTCTATATTTTTGCACATTGCGATTTTTCTCCAGGAAAAAAAGACATCCAAGTGCAGGATATGCGGCGCGATTTTTCTTTTTCAGACAATGAACTCTTTGAAGTGTTGATCGAGCCTTTTAAAGATCCGAGATTGCCTGTAATGACCTTTTGCGTCACGCCCTATAGTACGCAAATGGACGTTATGCACTATGCTGATGGCAGCTATGACTACAAATGGGATGCGCTGTGGCAGGCTGCCAGTCAAATACAGGAAGATAGCTGGACGACGGAGATCGCCATCCCTTTTTCCAGTCTACGTTATCCTGCTAATTCAACAGAATGGACTATGAATTTTGTCCGGAATATCCGGCATTTGGGCGAACAAAGCGGTTGGTCTGCCTGGCCAATGGCCTTCAACGAATCCCGCATGGAATATGCCGGCATCGTTACAGGCATTCACCCCCCCAAGGCAAAAGTTAACATGCGTTTCGAGCCTTACGTACTAGCACATTCAAGTAACACAAATACAGCTAAAGGGAATGGTAAACCGACAGCCGGAGGAGAGCTTAAATATACCATAGGTACCAGTACTTTACTTGAAGGGACCATAAATACTGATTTCGCACAAGCGGATGTTGACAAACAGGTAATTAATCTCACACGCTCCTCCGTTTTCTTTCCGGAAAACAGACAATTCTTCCTGGAAAATTCTAGTTTATTTTCCGTTGGTCAGAATGGAATTATACAGCCTTTTTTTAGTAGAAAAATTGGTTTGAGCGATGCAGGCGTGCCACTCACAATCAATGGCGGCCTCCGGCTTGTGCATCAGGATTCACATCAGTCTGCAGGGTTGCTAATTATGCGCCAAAATGGTGATTCAACTGAAAACGACGCTTGGTTTGGCGTTGCCAGATACAAAAGAAATCTTACAAGTCAGCTGCAGCTCGGCAGCATGGCCATTCTACGAGAAAATGCAGCCGGTTTAGGGCAAAGGTCTTATTTAAATTCGGTAGGTGTAATTGATGCTTTTTGGCGCGCCGGTCCCTCGCTTTTTGTTCGTGGAATGGGATCCCTATCAGGCAATAGTTTGACCCGTAAAAATGGTACGGCATTTTTCAGCGAACTAAATTACGCAACTAACAGCATCAATTTTGACTGGTTTGAAACCATATCCTCAAAAAACTACGAAGCACAAACCGGGTATGTCGCCCGCACCGATTTTGTCAATACTCAAACAAATATGGGGTATTTGCTACATAAAAATTGGTTCCCAAAAAGTTTGGCATTTTTTAACCCTCAGCTTACCGTCGATATCTATCACCAAGCGTCAACGGGCAATTTCCAGGAGGCAAATGTTACTTTCATTCCCCTCAACTTTATATTCAATAATTTGGGGCAGTTGCAGTTTAATATGACTTCCTCATGGGAACACCTCAGGGAAGATTTTTCGCCGGTACGTAACATTTCCATTGTCACCGGTAAATATCAATTTAACCGTTATCAAATTTATGGATGGACTAACACAGCCGCACCCTATGGTACGGAAGGGGGCGTCACTATCGGCGGCTATTATAATGGCAAGCTAAACGATTACTATATTTCATTTAGGGCGACGCCCATTCCTAAAATTTCATTGATTTTTAGATATACCCATAACGATTTTTGGGACGTAGGCATAAGCAAGGCTGCTGTAACCACCCATCTCCTTGCACCTGAATTAAGAGTTGCCGCAAATCCTAAGTTACTTTTCTCCGCTTTTTATCAGTATAATACGGATGCTCAAAATGGTTCGTTAAACACACGCTTTTCATGGGAGTACAAACCGCTGAGCTTTGTTTATCTGGTATTAAATACATTAAATAATTATGATCGCAAACCCTTTGAATTACCAGCGCAGCAGCGTAGCGGAATTCTAAAAATCACGTATATACGACAATTATGACAGGATTTATATCTCCTCTCCTCTTGACTATTGGTAGTAAATCGACTGTCTTGTTTAACATTATCACCATTTGGTATTAAAATCTAAAAAAAAATCCAAATTAATTTGCTAATTACAACCAAATGGTATAATATTGCATATAAAATAAACCATTTGGGTTTACTTACAATTTAAATAAATATTAATGAGCTCATCAATATTTTACGCTACATTTCTGATCCTGCACCTTATCGGATTGACCATCATGGCGGGAACGACACTAATAGACCTGATAGGCTATCGGACTTATTGGAAATATCACGACCACAATAAGGATAAGTCGGACGCGATATTGCAATTACTTGCAAAACTTGCCCGTCCGGTAGGTATCGGCGCAGCTCTCCTGGTATTTTCCGGATTAGGCATGATGGTAATTACCCACGGCATTTTTGGCGAACAGATCTGGTTCAGAATAAAATTCGGACTGGTGATCATACTGATCGCTAATAACCTGCTATTCGGACGACGTCAGGGCGCGGCTTTAAAAAAAGCGGTAAGCATAAACGAAGCAAGTCCGGCTTGGAAAGTGGAAAAAATAAAAAAGAACATGAATCTGTTTCATTTTAGTCAACTGCTCATTTTTTTAGTGATCATTTTTTTAAGTGTTTTCAAGTTTAATTGATCATGGGACAAACGATAAAGGCAATCTGTTACGGACTTGCGCTCTTGGTTAGCCTTTCTGCCTGTAACGGAAGCAGTCCATCAGTTCCTGTTGTCACAGATCAGGTAAAAACGATCAAGCCGTTCGTAGGCGCAAAAATGATTGGCCTTTATAAGACAAAATGTGCTGTTTGCCACGGAGCCGACGGAGCCGCGGGCATTTACAACGCGGCTAACCTGCAAGCCAGCAGATTAGACAATATGTCGATCAGGCAAATACTCAAAACTGGAAAAGATGCGATGCCATCTTTTGAGAATGAGTTCACGGAAAAAGAAATCGGGCAGATCATTCAGTTTGTTCGCAGCTTACGGAAGTAGCACCTTTTGATAATCAAGTATAGAACCAATAATAATATAGCTATGAAAATACAGCAAAAATCAGCCACTTATCATATTCTGATATTTGGCGCAAGCGGAGGTATTGGTCGGCAGTGTGTGGAGTTAGCCCTTGCTGAAGGTCACCAAGTAACTGCGTTACTGCGAACCCCGTCTAAACTTGATCTTGTGCATCCTAATTTGCATATCATTAAAGGAGACATTTCCGACCCGGAGTCTTTCTCAAAGCACCTCGAAAATAAAGACGCTGTAATTTCTGCGATTGGGGTCAGCGGAGGCTTTGGCAAGGATAAACCCACTACGCTTTATTCTGAAGGTAACCGGAATGTTTTACACGAAATGAAGAAAGCCGGGATAACCAGGGTGTTTTTCATTTCCGCATCTGCATTAGATGTCAGCCCGGTAGTGCCATTTATTATCAGGCTGATCATCAAGTACATTGTACAAAAATTACTAAAAAACATGTATCAGGACCTGAGACGAATGGAAACGATCATTAAAAAAAGTGACGCTAATTGGACGATCATGCGACCACCGGAATTAACAGATAAGCCCTTAACCGGTAATTATCGTATCGCGAACAACGCCTTCCTGAAGAACGGTCTGAAAATATCCAGAGCTGACCTGGCGCATTTTATGATCAACAATATTACGAACGAGACAACCTTCAGGTCCACTATTGAAATTGCCTATTAAAAATATATTCAGACCCGTCGTATTTTTAATCGAACAGCATGAGAAAAGGTTTACTCATTAAAGGACAAATTACTTTTTGCTGCTTGATTGACTGAGCTTGGTAAATAACTGTACTTTGGTTTAAAGGCAGCTGTAAAATGCTGCTGGTGTTTGTAACCAACACTGTAAGCTATATCACCGATACTATACTCTCCTTCCAGTAACATTCCCTTTGCCTTTTTTAAACGGGCATTTGTCTGTAGACTTTATATAATTCTGTGCTACATTGTATTTATACTTCCAGGAGGCACTTTTGTAAACTTTTTTATTTGAGAATAGATTCGCCATTTAACACATTATCAATTTCGTTTACAGCCATATATGTACGCTGACTTTAGTAGTTTAACTTGATGTTCCAAATTGGAACATCAAGTTAATAAGTATCACAAAATTTTCATAAATGTCCTAAATTAATAAGATCAATTGAAAGTTGCTCTGAATTGTACAGGAGATATTTTTGTTCTCATTTTGAACAGCCTGCTGAACGACTGCGGATGCTCAAAACCCAATTGATAGGCCACTTCGCTGATCGTTAAATTTGTAGTGGAAAGTAGTTCTTTTGACCGTTCGATTACTTTTTGATGAATGTGCTGCTGCGCATTAAGTCCCGTGAGTGACCGGAGCATATCGCTTAAATAATTAGGTGTATAATTCAACCGCTCTGCCAGGTATTGAACGGTCGGTATGCCCTGACCGTCTGGTTTATCTTCGGTAAAATAAGTGTTCAATAGTTCTTCTAATCGCTGAACCAATTCACCGGTTGCCACCTGACGGGTCAAAAACTGGCGCTTGTAAAAGCGTTTGGCGTAACTCAGTAACAACTCGATCTGCGCAATAATCACCTCGTGGCTAAAGTCGTCTATCCGGCTGTTCAGTTCCTCACGGATGATATTATAGATGGCCAGCATGGTCGTTTTTTCCTGTTCTGAGAGATGCAGCGCCTCATTGGATGCATAGGAGAAAAATCCGAACTGTTTGATCTTTGGAGCTAAGGGATAACCTTGCAGGAAATCCGGATGAATGAACAGCGACAGGCCCTCATTATCCGTATAACCCTCAATATGACCTACCACCTGGTTGGGCGCCGCAAACATCAGACTGCCTTCATCAAAATCGTAATAACCCTGGCCATAACGAAATTTTCCGGCCAGTTTAGTAACGAAAGTGATCTTGTAAAAACCAATAACGTAATTTACAGGAAACTGGCACAAATGCATAAGTTGTGAAGAGTCAAGCAAACTGATCAAAGGATGGCCCGGGCCGGGAATACCCAGCATGCGGTGTATCTCTGTTATAGATTCTAACTTACTAACTTTAGATGCGTCGCTTTTCATTTTGAAAGATAGTAACTATGACCGACGACTTTCTCAGCGGCCGGTCATAATTGAATGAAGAGAATATTACCAGGGCATCGGGCCGTCCGGGCCGGTAAAGGTTCCGGTCGGGCCGTCGGTTTCCAGTGCCACGCGAACAGGTTCGCGTGATCCTACTTCCAGGCTATCGGTACCCTGAAAGTTATTAAGCGCAGTGGCCGTATAACCGGGACTGGTCGTATTAACTTTAATGTTCTCTTTTTCCAGTTCTAAGGCAAACGCCAGCGTAACGGCATTAAGGGCTGTTTTAGAAGCCGCGTAAACAATGCCGAAGTTATCTCTCGCCCAGGAAGCCGGGTCAGAGATCCAGGTAAGCGAGCCCAGCCCGCTCGATACATTCACGATGCGTGCAGCCGATGATTTCCGTAATAAGGGCAAAGCAGCCTGCGTTACGGCGATAACGCCGAATACGTTGGTTTCCCAAACCGTGCGCACTTCGTCTAAAGACACGTTAACGGCCCTGCCGGATTCCATAACCTCTTCAACCGTGCGGCCAGGCTTTCCAGCATGCGCGATACCAGCATTATTGACCAGCAGGTCAAGGCGGCCGGCTTCTTTTTCGATGCGTTCAACGGCAGATTCGATCGTTGCTTGTTTGGTTACATCCAGTTGGATAGCATGGGCGTTAACGCCGATCTCTGCAGCGGCTTTTTCCCCGTTGCTTAGGTTACGTGAGCCAACGTATACCGTGTAGCCATTGGCTGCAAGTTCTTTGGCTATTTGAAAGCCAACGCCCTGGTTGGCACCGGTAACCAGCGCAACAGGCTGACTTTTTAGTGATTCGCTTATATTTTCCATAGGAATAAAATGATTTATAAATAAACAAGGCAAAAGTCGCTATTCTCTATCCGGTCATGATAACCAAATCAAGGACATTCGTAACCAAAATGAAACTATCGTTATTTCTAAGTTTCCTATATGGTACACTTTCCTGCCTTTTTCCAAAGGTCATGTGAAAAGCATGCTCGGAATCTTTGTGATTATTAAAGAGGGCATCGAAGTTAGCGCCTGAACCGTTACTTGTTTGCGACATAGCGTTTATGTAATTATAGCTTGCAAATAAACATGGCCTAAACGAAATAAAATAGCCATATTAGATATAATAATAGTCTTAATAGGTCAATATGAATCCTGTATTAAAAAAAGCAGACAGCGCCTCAGAAGATTACAAAAAGATGCTGGCCGGCCGCTCTGAAAATGGCGTTACATTAATCCCTGCGCATTTGGGTACCGGCTATATTAAAGGCTTTGTTATAGAAGGTAAACTAAGATTGCTGGTCAGGCAATATGAATTGAAAGAAGATCTGCTGCTGGACCGGGGTATCGGAACGGAAGAGAAAAATTATGTGATGTTCTCTTTCCAAAACCTCTATCAGTCTAAAGACGAAATAAAGGCCCGGCTGATGCGACCCTCTTCCGGCAGCAGTCTGCTGCCCTCTGTCCAGGTAGCGACCAGCGGGTTTGATCAGGAGATCCTACCTGGACGTAAAAAGATCAATTCGATCATCATCACCGTTCATACTGATTACCTGAAAGATCTGCTGAGCCCCGCGAGCGAAAATAAGTTGCTCAATATGATCACCTCCAGTGACAGGGACTTTTTATTCGAAGAAATTATTTCCCCCCAGATCCAGGATGTAGCCGCGGAGATTGTCATGTCTGAGCCGCCGGTAGCTTTACAAAACCTCTTCTACCAGGTTAAAGCTGAAGAACTGATCTACCTATTGTTTGCCGGGTTATTAAAGCGGGAAAACACCACCTTACAGAACTTAAATGCCGCGGATGTTAAAAAAGTATTCGAGGTCAAGGATAAAGTACTTGCGACTATCGCTAGCCCTCCGAAGCTTTCCGAGTTGGTCAGTCTGTCCGGCATGAGCGAATCCAAATTAAAGCGTCTCTTCAAACAGATCTTTGGCATCAGCATCTACAACTACT
>JAOQAL010000376.1 GCA_025963615.1 Chitinophagaceae bacterium
ATAATAGTTTGCGCCGTCCATAATAACCATCCTAACGCCGTACCCGCCGTATTAATGTCCAAACCGTACAATCCCATCAACTCGGCTACCAACAGCGGGTAAGCGCCAATACCGCCGGGTGTTATTATCATTCCGATACTGCCGATACTTAGTGTCGTAAGTCCCCCGCCAATACCAAGATGACTGGTTTCTTTTAACGCGTAAATACCGAGGGTGGTGCTCAACAGGTATAGTATCCAGATAAAAAAAGTTTGCAGAAGAAATAACCCTTTATGTTTTACCTGCCGGATGCTGATGAGGCCATGCCATATACCCCTCAGCACGTTTTTTATTTTTCCGACGGCGTCAATATGACCAAAACGTTTCAAGAGAAAATAAATAAGTGCAATAACTACGAAAATAATTACTGCCGTTATAACCAGCATTTGCAACGAAACTTTTCCTGTATTTTCATTAAAAAAAACTGAAAGCCTCGCTTTCATATAATCGCCGATTATATTGCCCTGCACTATCAGCGCTAACAAAAAAACAATCAGCAGGCTTACCAGATCGACGGCCCTTTCAATTACGATGGTACCCACCAGCCTGTCTGCGCGGATTTTTTCATAACGGGCAAGCAACGTACATTTTACTACTTCGCCCAGACGGGGCACCCCGGTATTAACCAGATAGCCGATCATAACGGCAGCAAATGTGTTGAAAGTAGACGGCTTATAGCCAAGAGGTTCCATTAATATCTTCCAACGCAGGCTACGGCAATAGTGGCTTAACACTAAAAGAATAACGACCGGTATGAATATCCATTGCTTCGATTGTGCCAGTGACTGCTTAATCTGCTGCC
Source organism: Chitinophagaceae bacterium (assembly GCA_025963615.1). Taxonomy (GTDB): domain Bacteria; phylum Bacteroidota; class Bacteroidia; order Chitinophagales; family Chitinophagaceae; genus JAFDYH01. The sequence continues at coordinate 842 of JAOQAL010000376.1, forward strand.
ATCTTTCCCGGTCTATATCTTTTACCGACAGCCACGCAAAAAAAACTCCGAGGGAGAAAAAAAACAGGTATTTAAGTATGGTAAAAATCCTTTTCTTCATTGCACCTAAAATAACCCGATGCAGTCAATCCACAAAACAAATAAATACATTCAATCAGTAAGTTTATTTTTGCCGGGGATCATTACAATCTATTTCCGTCTTTGGGGAACACAATCGATGGTTTAAAACCTTTTGCCTTTTCAAAATCCATCGTGGCATAAGAAATTACGACTACGACATCGCCGACCATTCCCTTACGGGCTGCAGGACCGTTAAGACAACAAATCCCGGAAGCTCTCTTGCCCCGTATTACATAGGTTTCCAACCGCTCTCCATTGTTCACATTGACCACCTGCACTTTTTCATTTTCAATAATATTCGCGGCCTCCATCAGGTCCTCATCAAGGGTTATGCTACCTACATAATTAAGGTTCGCTTCGGTTATAATCAGCCGGTGAATTTTCGATTTTAAAACTTCAATTTCCATAGCGGGCAAAAGTAAGAGTTTTATAAATGAGAGAATTTTGAAATGGTTTGTCGTATTAATTTAAGGGCATGTTATCAATTAAGCGGACTTCATTCATATAAGCCGCTATCAAACCAACAACTTTTGTTTTACCATCCCAGTTGGGAATTATTTTTAAGTTGGCAGCATCCGCAATTTCAACATAGTCCGGCCTGAATGCATTTTCATAAAGTATGTTTCGTGCCTTTTCCTTTAACAGATCCAGGCTCCCCATCTCCAGGTTTAGCTTAAGTAATTCAAGCGCATTGAAAATAGCGCTGGCTTTCTTTCGTTCTTCACTGTTTAAACGCATATTACGACTACTCATGGCCAGGCCATCTGCTTCTCTAACCGTATTACAAATTTTCAAATTTATTGTTTTATCCAGGTTGAGCTGATGCAGCAGTTTTTTTATTACCATACACTGCTGGTAATCTTTCCCGCCCAGGTACAGATTGTTGGGATGAATGATCGTCAGCAATTTATCGATTATCATACCAACTGCCTGGAAATGGCCGGGTCTGTACCGGCCTTCCAGGATGGTTTCTAGGTAACCGAGATCATATTGTTTATCCTGTCCTGAACCAGCAGGATAGATCTCTTTCACTAGGGGAAGAAACAAAATATCGCAACCCGCCTGCTCCAGCATTAAAATATCCTTTTCAATGGTTACCGGATATTTTTCAAAATCCCTGGGATCATTGAATTGGGCGGGATTAATAAAAATGCTGCAAACAGTTAAGTCATCCGTTTTTTTCGATTCCGTGATCAGGGAAATATGTCCTTTATGCAAGGCTCCCATCGTGGGTACAAAGCCCGTTTTTTTAGTACGATCCGTAAATCCTGTCAAAAAAAAACGCAAATCATTAGTCTTTTTAAAGATGGTCATAGTGATGCATTTAAACTCAGAACCCTTATTCCATGCGATATTTAGATAAATTAGTTACCTTTGCGCCCTTGTTTTTACCAGTGTCTGTTTGTTTGCAGCCAGGTATTTTACTTTAACCAAAAAGGACACACATGTCAGCAAAGAAAAGAATTTTATTTATTTCCAATGAAATGTCGCCTTATATAGAGCTGACAGAATTTTCAGAAACGGTAAACAAACTAGCGATAAAAGCAAACGATAATAACCTTGAAGTTCGTTGCATTATGCCACGTTTTGGAATAATTAATGAACGCCGCCACCGGCTTCACGAAGTGGTCCGCTTGTCGGGTATTAATGTTTCCGTAGATAACGATGACCTGCCTTTGCAAATCAAAGTAGCGTCCCTGCCGAATGCCCGGTTGCAGATATATTTCCTGGATAATGAAGACCTTTTTAAAAGAAAATTTGTTTTCAACGATGAGAATGATAAATGGTTTGATGATAACGGGTTAAGAACCATCTTTTTTTGTAAAGGAGCCCTGGAAACGGTAAAAAAATTCGGCTGGCCTCCGGATATTATTCATTGCAGCGGCTGGATGTCAGGCCTGGTTCCGGCTTACCTTAAAACAGTCTATAAAAAAGAACCTGTTTTTTCACACAGCAAAATCATCTACACGATCGGTCAGAATACATTCAAGGAAAAACTGGGTAGTGACTTTGTAAAGAAAGCATTGATTCACCCTTCTATTAAAGAAAAAGATCTTGAACCCTTTAAGGAGGCTAATAATACAGCCATGTTCAGAGGCGGAGCGACTTATGCGGATGCTATTACTTTCGGCGCCGTAAAA
>JAOQAL010000387.1 GCA_025963615.1 Chitinophagaceae bacterium
TTCGAATCCTGCCACCCCGACAAACGAAAGCCTTCTTGCTATGCAAGAAAGGCTTTTTGCTTTTACGCAGCCTCAAGCCAGGGACTTGAAAGGCAAAGTAAAAACAAAAGCTACCGGTTCGGCACAGGAGAAACGGAAGGCTTAAATTTGAATCCACCCCTATTCAGGATAGTGCAATAATCCGCCACCCAACAATTAAATCTGTGCGAAAGAATGCCTTTTTTTGTTTAAAAAAGATAAGGGTATATCCGGTATTTTATGGTGGCGAAATTATTGAGATGTCAGTAGCTAAGCCTGCTATCAATGGAAAATCTTCGTTTATAAAAAAAGGGAAGGCTTTGAACGCCATCCCTTTTAGGAATTAAACTTCCGGTCAATCTTAATTGATCTGGAATTGCTCGTATTTTGTGTTAGTCTTGCCAGTTTTACCGGTAACAACTAATTTGATTGTATATTTACCTTCAGCTGTATACGTGTGAGAAGGAGACGTTTCTGTAGATGTCGTGTTGTCACCAAAATCCCACAAAGAACTTTTTGCCTCGGTTGAAATGTTCGTAAACGCTATAGCTTTACCAGTTATAACGGTAGTGAAGCCCGCAGTAGGAATTATCTCGTCTTTTTTACATGCAGAGCTAATTAACAGGAATCCGATGCAGCATCATACCATTAATTTAAAATGTAATTGTGTTTTCATAATTTTGATTAGTGTTAGTTTTAGTTGAGTTAAATGTACTTTAAATATTACAAAGTATGAAATAATATTAATTAAAATCCAGCCGAATCGCAATTTTGTGGATTTCATCTAATTTTCATACTTCACAAATATATTTGATTAGAGGTTATTTCCAAGATTATATTTTTAATGGATATTTCTGAGTTCGTACAACTTGATATCAATTCCAGAGCAGCACTGGCATGGCAGGGCGATTTTATTGCAGACAGGATTGAAAATGGAAACAGTGTACAATTATATAGCATCAACGGCTTTTTTGCTGAAATATGTTATAATATTATTGATGAAGAGATCATTACAGTAAATCCTGTTAAAACTTCCGGGACTATAAACATCTATTCAGAAAAAGTAGATATTTCTTCTCTGATGATCTGATCTTTACCGGCTGCGGCATTCACTTTTATTCCCCATATACGAACAGGAATGTTTATTGATATTCTGCATTATCGTATTTGATTTGTAAATTCCTGAAATTCTGAAAAAAAAATCAAAAATAGGTTTCTATAGCAATCGTTTCCGTTCCCGAAGATAAGGATCGTCTTTAAAAAATTGCTTTTCTGATAAGTAAAACGATAATATTTATCATTCTCCCTTGTGATATATGGAAAGTAATAATATTTTTACAAACTACTGCCTTATAATTAACAACGTAAAAATATAATGATGAAAAAACTCTCTACTCTCTGCACATTTGTGATTTTGTTTCTATCCATAGCCCAATCCTATGCACAAAACGTCAGCCCTGCTCACCCGCTCGATCCATTAACTGCAGATGAAATAAAAAAGGTTGTTCAGATTTTAAAGGATAGCAAAACTACAACAGGTAAGGATCTTTTCAATATCATTAATCTTAAGGAACCTTCAAAAGCAGAAGTTAAAGCATACAGACCCGGGACAGCATTCAAACGCGAGGTCTTCACAAGCTTTTTTGACTTCGCTAAAAATGGTGTTACTGAAGCTGTTGTTGACCTGACAGCCGGAAAAGTTATATCGACCCGGAACATACCTAATGCAACGGGAGTTGGAGCTGATGCAGATACCGTAGCAAATGAGATTGTTTTCAAAGACCCGCGATGGGTAGCTGCATTAAAAAAAAGGGGCCTGACCCCCAATGATGTTTTTCACCGCTTCATCTTTACCGGTGATATGGGGATGGCACCTGTCGGACACAGGGAGCAGCTGGTTATTGCAAGGCGTAAAAATAATAAAGTGGATGTTGAAGGGCTTATCGCCTATGTGGATTTTACTACAGGAAAGATACTTAAAATAGTAGATGAAGGAAATTACTTCAGCGGCGTGGTTGATCTGAATTACTTCGATAAAGACAAGATGGATCTGGAGCCAAGCACACTGAAACCACTGATCATTACACAGCCTGAGGGCAATTCGATAACTATAAAGGGGCATGAGGTTTCATGGCAAAACTGGAAATTCCGTTATGGGGTAGACAACAGGGAAGGCCTCGTAATATATGATGTCCGTTATGTTGAAAATGGCAAGGAACGGTCCGTTATGTATCGTGGTTCTATGCCTGATATGGTTGTTCCCTACGGCTCACCCGATCTTTTCCAGGCTGCATATAATTTCTTTGATGCCGGTGCATACCGTCTTGGCCAGGGAATTGCCAAATCGTTGAGCCCCGGAGCTGATGCCCCTGAAAATGCAGTATATGCTCCTGCTATACTGCACAGAGAAAATGGCCAGCCATACCAGCTTGACAGAGCTGTAGCAATATTTGAAGAATATGGCGGAACTTTATGGCGCCACGGCAGTGTGTCAAAACGGGCAACCAATCTAGCCATCAAATATTATACAACCATTGAAAATTATGATTATGGCTTTGTGTGGAGATTTAAACAGGACGGAACTATTTCTATGGACGTCGAGTTAACAGGTATCGTTGAAATAAAGGGCGTTAACAGGAAGAATGAACTGGATATGCCTGATAAAAATGATCTTTCTTATAACGGCAAATATTTCGGGACGCTTGTGCATCCTAATGTGGAGGCTATACACCATCAGCACTTTTTCGTATTCCGTATGGATATGGATATAGACGGTGCCGCCAACAATAGTGTAATGGAGATGAATACAAAACTGGTTCCCCTCGAAAGCAAGAAAAACCCATATGGCAATGCAATTATTGATGAGCATACTACTTTCAAAACTGAAAAAGAAGCTCAGCGCGATGTAAATTACCTGAGTAACCGCACCTGGGAGGTCATCAATAATAAAGGCTTTAATGCAACAGGTCAGCCTAA
>JAOQAL010000408.1 GCA_025963615.1 Chitinophagaceae bacterium
ATTATCCTATCGGTACGGCCAAAGTCGAATATGGGTTAACCAATAATCTCGCTTATTATCTTGAAGGTACTACTAATAGAGCTACAACCTTACTGATCATTCTTAATGTCAATAACCCGGAAGAAAAAGGTGAAGGACTGGTTTATCTGAGTAAAATCACCCAAAAAACATTCCAAAGTTTGCACCTGAAAATGCCGTCCGAACTTTCAAATTCTATTCGTTCGGGCAGAGTATTCAAGGCCGATCAATCAGACTTTATCACAACTTTCACCCTCGACCAAAGCAAAATAGAAACATGGAAAGTGCTTATCAAATCAAAGTAATAGGTCATGAACATCAATACGACTTGATATGATTTGGTTTTGTGTATTGATTATTTAAATTTGACTTACCTATTCCAATACAAGGCATTTATCCAGCAATCCCTTTGCTTAATAATTCCTTGGATTATGTTTTTATAAACTTAAAACTTTATCCGATGATCGAATCATTGCATTTAAAAAGCATTGCGACCTATGATACCACAGGTGTGGACATCAAGGAGCTCAAGAAAATCAATTTCATTTACGGTGTAAACGGCAGCGGAAAAACTACGCTGACGAAGTTGGTGTACGCACCAAAAGAAGCGCTATTTAAAGATTGCTTGATCAAATGGCAAAATAATTTACCGCTTAAAGCACTCGTTTATAATAAAGATTTTAGGGACCGTAATTTTGGCTTGGGTAAAATGGATGGGGTTTTTACCCTGGGGCAGGCGACTAAAGAGGAAACAGAAACGATTGAAAAGAAGATTGTGGAGCGGAAAGCGTTGAAGGATGAATGGAACAAAAAAAATGATACGCTGACAAAGCTACAGGAAGCTCAGTCAGAGAAAGATGGCAACTTCCGGGAGGCGGTTTGGGTCGAAGTTTATAAAAAACATGAATCGGCCTTTAAAAGCGCCTTTGCCGGCTACCTTACCAAAGAGAAATTCAAAGATAATTTAATCGATGAGCACTTAAACAATAAAAGTACACTGCTTGATTATGATAGCCTGAAGGAAAACGCAGAAACGATATTTGGCGAGGTACCAACGGCGATGAATCTTATACAAGATATCGACGCCAGTCGTTTAGCGGCAATTGAAAAAGACAGTGTATGGAACAAAAAGATTGTGGGAAAGGCAGATGTCGATATCGCCAAATTGATCCAGCGTCTAAATATCAATGACTGGGTGAATGAAGGCCGCGGTTATTTACAGGATAATCCTACCTGCCCTTTTTGTCAGCATCAAACGATCACCGCCGGGTTTAGAAAGCAGTTGGCTGATTACTTTGATGAATCATTCTTAACCGACAATGATCTCGTACGATCATACGCCGCTGAATATAACCTGCTAACGGCCAATTTTTCAAATATCCTTCAGCAGCTGGAGATTGTGGAAAAAGCAAACCCGAATACAAAGTTGGCAATGGAAACGTTTTCGGGCTATTTAAGAACTTTACTCAGCCAAGTGATTTCAAACCAGGAACTACTGAATAATAAAATCAAAGAACCAAGCCGTAGTATTACCTTGATCAAGATATCAGAACAACTCGGCAATATCTCAGAAGTGATCAAAACAGCTAACCAGGAGATCAGTAAACATAATGGTATCGTCGGCAATTTTGCGAAAGAAAAGCAGACCTTGGTGACCAGCATCTGGCGCTATGTAGTGGAAGATCACAAGGTGAGTATCCAGAATTTCCTAAAGGAACAGGAAGGTGGGCAAAAAGGCATTGATGGTGTAAAAAGTTCCATCGCCAAGATTACACTGGAACACAATGCATTGAATACTGAGGTTAAAACCTTAAGCAAGAATGTAACCAGTGTCGAACCGTCAATTATCCAGATCAACACAACTTTAGAATCTTTCGGTTTTAATAACTTTTCTATTGTGCCTTCCAAAACGGAAGCCAATAAATACCAAATCTTACGCAGTGACGGAACAATTGCGGAATCGACCATGAGTGAAGGAGAAATTACTTTTATCACCTTTCTTTATTTTCTTCAACTGGCGAAAGGTAGTACCTCGGAAGCCTCGATCACGGAAGAACGCATATTAGTGATCGACGACCCCATATCCAGTCTGGACAGCAATGTGCTGTTCGTCGTTAGTTCGCTGCTTAAGGAATTGATGAAGAATATCCGGCAAGGAAAGGGAACGATCAAACAGATTATTTTATTGACACACAATGTTTATTTTCACAAGGAAGTTTCCTTTATTGATGGTAGAACGACCGTTTTAAAAGATTATGCCTATTGGATCTTAAGAAAAAACAATCAGATAAGCACCATGGAATCTTATGGTCCCAACAATCCTATTCAGAGTTCCTATCAGCTGTTGTGGGCAGAATTGAAAAACAGGCAAAACAACACCAATCTTACGATCCAGAATACCATGCGCCGGATCATTGAGAACTATTTTAAGTTACTCGGTAAATACGGCGACGAACAATTGATCCAATCATTTACTATTCATGAAGAACAAGAAATTTGCCGATCTTTGATTTGCTGGATCAATGATGGGTCGCATAGCATTCCGGATGACCATTTTATCCAGCACCAGGCGGATACAACGGATCGTTATTTCGCTGTATTCAAGAAAATTTTCGAACACACAAAACATGAAGAACATTATCGGATGATGATGGGCGAAGCAGCTGAAGAGGTAGAAGCTGCATAAAACAAGAAGATATGGCAACAGAAGTGAAATGTCCTAGCTGCGGGCACGCCTTTCCGATGGAAGAGGTCATGAATGAAGAATATAAAAAGCAGCTGCGCGTGCAGATGCAGCAATATACCGTGCAGAAGGAGCAGGAATACAAGGTTAAACTTGATGAGTTTAGCCAAAAAGAGCAACAACAGGCTGAACTTTTTGAACAACGTTTATTGCAGGAGAAGAAACAACTTCAGTCCGTCCTGGAAGAAAATTTACGCAAATCCATCGCTTCGGACTTTGAGAATCAGGTGTTGTTACTGCAAAAGAACGCAGAAGATGCGAATGAGAAGTTAAAGTTGGCCCGGCAAAAAGAGTTGGAGTTTTTGCAGCGAGAAGAACAGTTGAAACAAAAAGAAGAGGAAATGCAGTTAGACCTTCAGCGGAAACTGCAGGAGCAGCGTGGTGAAATCGCCGAGCAAATCCGTAAACAGGAAGCAGAACGTTTTAACTTGAAGGATACGGAGTATCAACTCAAACAAAAGGAGTTGGAAAAACAGCTGGAAGACCAAAAGAAACTGGTAGACGAAATGAAACGTAAAGCCGAACAAGGATCGATGCAGTTACAAGGTGAGGTCCAGGAGCTGATATTGGAAGAAATGCTCCGGATTCACTTCCCATTCGACATGATCAATGAAGTTGGTAAAGGTATCCGTGGTGCAGATTGTGTGCAGACCGTCCGCAATTCTTTCGGCCAAGAATGTGGCAAAATCATCTATGAAAGCAAAAGAACGAAGGACTTTTCAATGGATTGGATCGAAAAATTGAAACGGGATATGAGGAGTGCTGGCGTAGATGTGGCAGTGATCGTCACCCAGTGTTATCCAAAAGGCATGGATTGCTTCGGTGAACTGGACGGCATCTGGATCTGTTCCTTTGAGGAAGTTAAAGCCGTAGCCTATGTTTTACGTGATGGAATTATTAAACTCGCCAATATGAACCGCACCCAAGAAAACCGCGGCGACAAAATGCATCTGCTTTATGATTATTTAACCAGCAAAGAATTTTCGGAGCAATGGAAAGCGATACGTGAAGGATTTATGAGTATGCGGATGTCTATTCAGCGGGAACGTGATATGATGGAGAAATTGTGGAAGACACGGGAGAAACAGTTAGAGAAAGTCCTGTTGAACGCTGTTCATATACAAGGTTCCATTGAAGGTATTGCTGGTAATGATACCATCAGTTTAAGTTTAACAGATGACGAAGAGAACTTGTTATTGGACAACTAGATAATATGCGCTATTTAACGCATATTTATAATATATGCGCTATTTAAGATATATTTGTATAATATATCCTATTTAAGGTATATTTATCATATGAAGAAGTACGGAGTTATCACAGGAGATATTATTGATTTTACCAGTCTTGATAATGAAAGACGGGAAGAACTTATCGGAGATACGGATGATAATATCAAAGATTGGGTAAAACAACCGGAAGATGCAGCAATTTTCAGAGGCGACAGCTTTCAATTATTGTTCGACGATCTTTACCTGGCGGTAGTGAGAAGTGTACAATTGATCTGCTGGTTCAAAAAACAAGCGACTAACGATTATCCAAATCTAAGCACCAGGATCTCTTTGGGCATAGGTGAACTAGCCTTTAAAGGGAAGACGGTATTAGATTCCGATGGCGAGGCATTTCATCTCTCCGGGAGAAATTTCGACGCGCTTGAAGCCGGTGAATTGTTGCGGATAACTACAGGGAAAATCGATTTGGATGAGCAATTAACCGTGCTAATGCTATTTATGAATGTGATCATGAATGAGTGGACGCCCAGCCAGGCCGAGGTTATTTACTGGGTACTCGAAGACCAGAATGCTACACAAAAAAAATTGGGTGGTAAACTAAACATTTCTCAATCCAATATTGCCAGGCGATTAAAACTCGCACACTGGAAGGAAATGGAAAGGGCGATGAATTTTATCGCTATGCAATTACAAAAAGCTTAACCTATGGAAATCAATATTTTACTACGCTTAGTGATGGCGCATTTGTTAGGTGATTTTATGCTGCAACCCACCTCTTGGGTATTAAGCAAGAACACTAAAAAGATCAGGTCCGGCGCGTTATATCTGCATGTCGGGGTGATCACGGTTCTGACTTATTTATTTCTTTGGGATTGGAGCAAATGGTATTTACCGCTGATCATTGGCAGTACGCACCTGCTCATTGATATTTGGAAATCTTACCAGAAAAGCACACTGGGCTATTTTATTGCCGACCAGGTCCTACACCTAACGGTCATCTTGCTGACCTGGCTTGCCTTTTATTTTACGCCTACTGATTTTGGTACGAGTGTGAAGACATTATTGCATAACAACCAAATGTGGCTATTATTGATCGGTTATTATATCGTGATCTGGCCGCTGGGCATCGGTATCGGTAAAGCCACCGAAAAGTGGCAGCGGTCGGCGGCTATGAATGCCGGCGGGCTGGATAAGGCCGGGATCTGGATCGGGCGTTGTGAACGGGTATTGGTGCTGACCTTTATTATTACCGGCCAATATACCGCGCTGGGCTTTTTGATGGCAGCTAAGTCTATCCTACGGTTTACCGATAAGGATGAAATGACGCAAAAGAAAACGGAATATGTGTTGGTCGGCACACTAATGAGCTTTGCTTCGGCCGCAATTATCGGGGTAATTATTGCCGCCTGTTTATAATTCATTTCCGCAATGGCTTACCTGCCCTGCCTTGCAGCGCGCTGGTGACTTTACATTGCTGGGTTTCACTGAATTTGGGGGCGACTACCTCTTTACCCCATATTTTATTGCCGGCATGTTTTGGGTTCTCCAGGTAATGTTTATTTCTTGCTTCGAAATAGAGATCGACGGCTTTTTTGCCAGCTTCGATATTTTCATAGTCGCTGTTATGCATCACCGTCTTTGCCAGCCCGGCGAATACCGATTCGATCACATTCAAAAATTGGGTGCAGGTGGGCAGCGGCACGATCTTTACTTCAGGCGTGTGGTAGACATTCCGGTAGTCTTGATGGTTGATATCCTCGATATGATACAACAGGATCTTCGAACTATGCCAGCTTGCTGCGTCCCAGCACAGGTATAAGCATTCCTGGTCTTTATACTTTTCGACCAGCAGGTCGATCAGTTTAATGGTCTCGAAAGTATTTTTTTTTGGAGAATAAAAATGCGTTACCTGGTTAGTAGCTAGTTCCAGTGCGGCGGAACAAATGATTACGCCTTTGCACTTTTGGTTCTGTGGAACGATGCTCGGCAATTCACTTACGTGTTTAAGTGTCGTGCCGCCTCTTAGCCGGATACCGACCGGCCCGTATTCATCGATAGAGAAAAACTTCTCTTTAGGGCCAAGGTGCTGCAGGATATGCTGAATTTTGCTTATTTTCTCTCTGAACTTGGGGTCCTGGCTGGTCAGCAGGTCCCGTGACTTTTGCCGTTTATAGCCCAGTTTTTTTAAGGCATCGCGTAATGACTGGTAACAGACCTTGGCATCATATACCCTATTGAATACTTCGGTTAATGCTATGATACTCCAGCTGGTACGATTCAGGCCATGTAGTTTGGGCGTCTCATGTAATAGCTTCAACAGATTCTCCTGCCTCAGTTTGACCCTGGAGACAGCTTCTTTATTTCGCGCGAGCGGCTTACGGGTGAAACCGGCCAAGCCCTCCCTTTTAAAAGTGTCGAGCCAAGTGGGTATGGTCAGGCCGGTAGCCTCCGTTTTTAGCATGATCTGGCTTAAGCGCAAGCCGGCCAACGCTGCTTTCAACGAGGTCGCGATCTGCCAGCTCCGGTGAATGTTCGAATGCCGCCACCGGTTCAGTGTTAACAGGTCCGCCGGAGCGATGTAGGTCAATAAATTCTCTTGGGGTTTGACCAAATCATTCGCGGCCGCCCATTGCTGAAATACCTCTTTGAAAGAGACGTAGGCATACCCGTCCGGGCAGATCTTCCTGTACCTGGTCCAAAGCGACTTAATCTGCGGGGGATAGGCGCCGGCTTGTTCGACCAATGCGGGTAACAGCGGGATCACCTGATCATATAAAGGCGTCGGCCGGCGATATTTCGCTTTGTGTACAAAGAACGAATAATCGGTCAGTTTATCCGGATACTTTTCTTTGATCAAAGTGAACTCCTTTTGATACCTCCATATCATGGATCTCGACACCTTGAGTTCTTCGGCCAATTCCCTGGAATTGAACGTATTGGCAATGAATCGGTCACGGATGTTACTCACCTTCACTTTGTACCTGTTTGCTGGTCGCATACTGTCGGGTTATGCTCATATTACCTCAAACTCCACGCCACATTTACCAGGCTAAAGGCGTTCTGCTCATCGCCCCCCATTTATACTTAAATAAACCGTTGCCTAAAGCTTATAGCGCAATTTTATCATCGATCCAGCGCAATAACCCGTCTTTGAGCTTATTAAGAAATACAGGTATGTCTTTTTTACGGCGGGTGATATCGGTGAATTTATGATAATATTCTTTTAAATCGACTTGAAAGGTGTATTCCCAGATGGTCACTAATTCAGAGATATCTACGTTGC
>JAOQAL010000421.1 GCA_025963615.1 Chitinophagaceae bacterium
TTTTACGATAACTTCTTTATAGTTATTCCTGATGACACTCACTTCACCCCAAACAGGGCTCCAGCTTTTATCAACTGCCGAGGAATCAACTGCTGTAATGGTAAACTTATTGAGCAATGCTTTTGGACTGCTGAATGAAAAACCCAAGGTGGAGGGTTGGATCACCGGTTTTCCTTTATAGGTAAGGCTGTACAACAGGTTTCCGTCAGTTGTATTTTGCAGGTTCACGGAAATTGATCTGTCCGGAGAATTGACAGAAATGCTTTTTTGAGCGAACAATGAAGCGTTACATAAACAAAACACTAAGAGGATAAGCAGGCTGATACGGGATCGCATAAGTACAATTTTTATAAAGATCAATATTTTAAGAGGAGAACAAGGATTTCCTGTGAATATAAGCCAATTTTACATATATATTTTTCTGCGAATGTTTGTTGTGCCTGTTCGTTTGTTTTTGGCTAAAAAAGCCCGAGGAACAGCAGTCAGGGATACAGTAACCAAGGGATCACCCGAAGTCCCCTTCCGGAAGTATTTGCGGGAACTTCAAAAGTACGCTGGCGAAGAATAACCAGATGAATCGGAACGACAAAAAGGGTTAAGCAGTTTTTGGTGAAACCGGTGTAAGGTGTGTAAGTACACAAACCCAGTGATCATTCTCTTTTTTATAAATATCAGTGATCCATTCGTCTGCTTCAATAGGCTGGCCTTTGAAGAATCCTGTGTTTTTACCCCGGCCTGTTACAACCGCAATGTTGTCATAAGTTACCACTCTCAGGATTTCCTTCGTCATGGTTGAGTGTGATAGCAAACCCTGTTCGACAACATAGAAAAATTTTTCGCGTGGGATGATGCCACCCTGCGCATCCACTAACACCCACTCAGGAGCAATACATTTTGCAATTTCGTCAACTTTGTTTGAAATTACCGCCTTGTTAAAAGCATCTTCAATCACCTGGAATTCCTTCTTTAATTGATCGTCTGTCATAATACTCGGAGTTAATTTTAATTGTTTATTTATAGAGTTCAGATAGCATGTACAAGATAGGAATCCTATGCCGTAAGGCAAATGCAAGGTTAGCCGCCTGCATTTGCGGGTTTGGGTAGCTTTGTGCCGGGCTGGTAAACCGTTACAACCATTCCGCAGGCATAATATTTTGAGTTTACCAATGATAAGTTCAGGTGGCTGTCAAGTTCTTTAAATATTGTCATACCCTTACCAATCGCTGTGGGGTTAATGAATAATTGGTATTCGTCTATCAAGCCGGCTTTAATTAAGGAGGCTACAAAACTGGCACCGCCGTAAACGATAATGTTTTTACCGCCCTGGTTTTTCAATCGATTGATTTCGCTTACAAGATCGCCGTTGGCTATGTCGGTATTATGCCATCCACCAGGAATTGGATCTGATTGAGTAAGGGTCTTGGTAAAAACCATTTTTCGGGTATCGGTAATATGCCTGGCAAATGCAAATTGGCGGCCGTCAGGAATTTCGGCCGTCTTTGCCCAGTGAGCGATGAATCCTTCTTCCGCCATTTGCCTGCTGAGTAAAATGCAATCGGCAGACTTTGTCAGATCAGTATGATATTTTTGCAACGCATCATCCCATTTCCAGTCCGGCCCCCAGTTCCATAGCATCCATTCCGTATTTCCACCTGTTCCTGCAATATATCCATCTATGGATACCTGGACCTCTAAGATTAATTTTCTCATTGTCTTATTCCTGGTTTCTCCGAAAGTAGTTAACCTGACTTGTATTCGTAACGTGCTAATGCGACATAGTACAGGGGTATTTGCGACAATTGTAGTATGGCCACTAAATGCCTGCCGCTAAAGTTCTGCATTAGCGCATGCCCGAAAGTCCAGCGAATTCTTTTATTTGTTTTTCTTCCTGATTAAGATAATGCTGATTATGAAGATCCATAAGAAAAAGAGTCCTGCGGCGATGGGAATGTTCCACCCGTTAACACTATAGAAGTTCAGCGGAACGGTCACGTAAAAAAGGGTGGGTACAAATGAAAGATTGTAAATAGCGATCAGATAGCCCAGCCAGGCGGTCCATTTCAGGAATAACCCGGTTTTTATTATCAGCGTGCGGGATCTCAAGCAATACAAGAAGGTACATTGAAATTCCAAAAATGCCTGTCCAATAATATGCCGTTGTTTTTTTTCATGTAAAAGCGTTTTTTTTTAATGTAAGAATGCAGCAAGTATACTGGCTAGTTCAATAAATTTGTTACATTGGAAGGAGTATAACTTACAAAATACGGAGCAATGGCATTCAGACTGAAGGGCATTTCGGAGGATCATTTTGAACATTTGGATGATTTTTTCCTGAATGGTTTTGAAAGCAATACATTGGTGGAGCGGTCACAAAAGATCAATCATCCATTTGTCGAAGGCCGTTCGGATGAATGGTATTTTGATGGAATCAGGATGGGCTATTCCGATTGGCACTACACGAAGCCCATTGAATTGCAATGGAGTTATGATATAAAAGTGGAATTGGTGACTTTTCAAGCCAACCTGAAAGGTTCGATGTTTATTGGAACTGAAACCAGCCGGCCTTCTCCCTTATTTGGGAATTACCAGCACAATCTATTCTATGCAAATGCAAATGATGCCAATGAGGGGTTCCTGAAATGTGAACATTTGCGTAGCTCCATGTTTTTTATCCAGTTTACAAAAGATGCTTTCTTACGCCTTACAAGTGG
>JAOQAL010000426.1 GCA_025963615.1 Chitinophagaceae bacterium
ACATATCCGGTTGAGGCCGGGTATGTATATCGGTAAACTAGGCGACGGATCCTCTCCCGACGATGGCATATATGTTATGGTAAAAGAAGTACTCGACAACTGCATTGATGAATACACCATGGGCTACGGTAAGAGTGTGGAGCTTACGATAGAAGGTAAGCAGGTGACCATCCGGGATTTTGGCCGGGGCATTCCACTCGGAAAAGTAGTAGATGTTGTGAGCAAAATCAATACCGGGGCCAAATATGACAGCAAGGTTTTTCAGAAATCCGTCGGTTTAAATGGGGTAGGTACTAAAGCGGTGAACGCCTTGAGCCACCACTTTAAAGTAACGGCGATCCGGGAAGGCCGGGAAAAGACAGCTGAGTTTGAGCGGGGAGTTTTAATTAAGGAATACAAGGAGGCGAAGACCGATCAGCAGAATGGTACAGTGGTTACTTTTATTCCGGACGAAACCGTTTTCAGAAACTTCAAATTTCATCCGGAATTCCTGGAAGGGCAGATTTGGAACTATTGTTTTCTGAATGCGGGATTGCGTATAATTTTTAATGGCAAAAGTTTCGTCAGTAAAAACGGATTGCTCGATTTACTGCAGCGTAAAACCAACGAAGACGAAATCCGTTATCCTGTCATTCACCTGAAAGGGGATGATATTGAAGTGGCCTTTACGCACAATAATGATTATGGAGAGGACATTTACAGCTTTGTGAATGGGCAGCATACGACCCAGGGCGGTACGCATCAGCAGGCTTTCCGGGAAGCCTTTGTAAAAACCCTCCGCGAGTTTTATAAAAAAGACTATGATGCCTCGGATATCCGCACCGGTATTGTAGCGGCTGTTTCGGTACGGGTGGTTGAGCCGGTTTTTGAATCGCAGACAAAAACCAAACTGGGATCCCAGTTTGTAGAAGAAGGCGGCCAGAGTATGCGGCAGTTTGTGGCCGATTTTTTTGCTAAAGAACTGGATAATTACCTGCATAAGAATTCTGCTGTGGCGGAAGAATTGAAAAAACGTATTGAGCAAAGCGAGCGGGAAAGAAAAGAACTGGCCGGTATTAAAAAATTGGCAAATGAAAGGGCTAAAAAAGCAAACGTGCATAACCGAAAGCTTCGTGATTGCCGCTTTCATCTGAATGATGAACCACCCAATAAAGGCAAAGAAGAGTTTACCGCCAAAATCACTGAAAGTACCATATTTATCACCGAAGGTGACAGCGCCAGCGGTTCCATTACCAAGTCGAGAAATGTAGAAACCCAGGCGGTATTCAGTTTACGGGGTAAGCCATTGAATTGTTATGGCTTAACGAAGAAAGTGGTTTATGAAAATGAGGAGTTTAACCTGTTGCAACATGCCCTGAATATTGAAGAAGGCATGGAAGGCTTACGTTTTAATAACATCGTAATCGCGACCGATGCAGATGTGGATGGTATGCATATCCGCCTGCTGTTAATGACTTTCTTTCTTCAATTCTTCCCGGACCTGGTAAAGCATGAAAAAGTGTATGTGCTGGATACCCCCTTGTTCCGTGTGCGTAATAAACAGCAAACTATTTATTGTTACGACGAAAATGAAAAACAGGAAGCGATTAAAAAACTGGGAAGCAAACCAGAAATAACCCGCTTTAAAGGTCTGGGCGAAATAAGCCCGGATGAATTTGCAGGTTTTATCGGAGCGGATATGCGGAAGCAACTCATGCGCCTGGAACAGGGAGATCACATTCAGCATCTGCTGGAATATTACATGGGAAAGAATACCATGGAAAGACAGGAGTTTATAATTGAAAACCTGAAAGTGGAACTGGATAAAGTGGAAGGGGAAATTTAGGGTTTGATGTCCGGGCTTTGGAATTCTATTAAACGCTGCTTCGCCGGAAGCTGACATACTACATTCGGAATAAAAATCAGCAATTCACCATTGACAAAACTTGATATCATACGGAAAACAAAATCGCTGTTCATGAAATGGAACCTGCATCGTATTGCGGAGCCATTCAGCGATGCGGTATTGAATGCTGTACACCTGTCCAAGTTGAGTAAATGGCGGAAACAACATCCCGTCATGGGGTACAATGACTGGTACCAAAGCAGTTGGGATTATACCAGGCGATTTAAGTTGTATGAAGAAATCAGTAAGGCGGAACATTTGAACACCGTTGCGGTAGATTATTTTGAATTTGGTGTTTGTGGCGGTTTTTCTTTTAAATGGTGGCTGGAGCAAAATAGAAATGATGCTTCCAGGTTTTATGGTTTTGATACGTTCGAGGGACTACCTGAAAGTTTCGGATCCTTTGAAAAAGGCTCCATGGCGGTACCCCTGGAATCATTGCATATCGATGATACAAGAGCTTCTTTTTACAAAGGCCTGTTCCAGGACTCATTAATACCTTTTTTGAACTATTATAAAAGTGACAGAAAAAAACTGGTTCACCTGGATGCGGATTTATTCAGTTCCACATTATTTTCCCTTTCCCAATTGTACCGCTTTTTGAAAGACGGGGATATTTTATTGTTTGATGAATTCGCTGTTCCGAAACATGAGTTTATGGCGTTTAAAATATTTACGGAAAGCTTTTATGTCAATTATGAAGTAATCGGCGCAGCGAATAACTATTTGTTTTTAGCGGTGAAAATAAAAAAATAATTATGATACACATTGTATTCAATGCGATTGAAGTTGAGTTGATACAGAAGGTCATCGACCTGGATGAAAGTCTCTCCGGTGAAGTATTGCAAATCCGGGATGATTTTGCAGTAGGTCCGCTGCAGGGCCTTGATACGGAAGAAGGCTGGCAGGCTAGATTGGAATGGTGGAGGAATCTTTCGCAGGGATCACCTTACAGCCCCGGGCTCGTGGGAAGTTTTGATGACCGGGAGACGGTAAAGGAAATCAAGGCAAAGCTGGAAGCAACTGCTGATGAGGAGGTTTGGATCTGGATGGGACAAAACCAGCATGATGTAACAGGTTATTTCTGGTTGATGCCGCAATTAAAAGATTTCCAGGGACGCATCATGATTATTTATTTGAACAACCTTCCTTTTATCAATGAAAAAGGACAATTGTTCTATCCATCCTGGTTGCATGAAATTCAACCGAAAGAATTCCTGAAAGCAAAAAAACTTTCAAGGCCGATCACGTTAAGCGAGTTTGAAGTGGATCCGGATGAATGGAAAAAGATTGCAGATGAAAACGCCGGGGTAAGAATACTGGAAGGTGGAAAAAAGATTGCTGGAAAACCGGAATCTTTTTATGACAATGAAATAATAAAGAACCTGACGCCTGAATGGCAGAAGGCCTGGCGTGTTTTATCCAATACGCTCCACCGGATGAAAATTAAGACAGGCGATATATTTATTATGTGGCGGATGAGGCATTTGATCAGCGAAGGGAAAATTGACGTGACGGGGGATGTGAATAAGGGTTGGAAAGATTTTGATGTAAGACTGTCCGGCGCAAAACAAGCGGAAACATCATTACCCGAAGCAGCAACTATATAGTGTATGAAAAATATTCTGAAATTGGAAGAAATGGTCATGCTGGCACTGAGCATTTATGCGATGATTTTATTTCATGCAGATTGGTGGTGGTGGCTGTTACTTCTTTTTGGGCCGGATATCAGCCTGTTCGGGTACCTGGCAGGTAATAAAACTGGGGCTGCTTGTTATAATTTGTTTCATCACAAGGCTTTTGCCATTGCAATTTTTATAATCGGTTTATCAACAAAGATTGATCCATTGCAATTAACCGGTATTATTTTATTCGGTCATTCTTCGATGGACAGGATGTTGGGATACGGTTTAAAATTAAAAGAAGGATTTAAGTTCACCCATTTAGGAATAATAGGGAAGAAATAAACTGATGTTAAGCCAATGGAGACGGTTTCAACTATTGAGTAATAAGGATTCAAAAGAATATAACGGTTATGTCGAAATCAAAAAATATAGAGCAGGTAACACTATCCGATTCAGGATTGCACGGCCAGTACAAGACATGGTTCCTGGATTACGCTTCGTATGTAATTCTTGAAAGAGCCGTACCGGCTATTGAAGATGGCTTAAAACCTGTACAACGCCGCATCCTTCATGCGATGAAAGAAATGGATGATGGCCGTTTCAATAAAGTTGCGAATATTATCGGGCAGGCCATGCAGTATCACCCGCATGGTGACGCGAGCATTGGAGATGCTTTGGTAAACATGGGGCAAAAGGACTTGCTGATAGAAACGCAGGGTAACTGGGGTGATGTAAGAACCGGTGATGATGCGGCGGCAGCCCGTTATATTGAAGCCAGACTCAGCAAATTTGCCCTGGAAGTGGCTTTCAACGCAAAAACTACGGAGTGGCAATTAAGCTATGATGGCAGAAAGAATGAGCCTGTCACGCTGCCAATGAAGTTTCCGTTGTTGCTGGCACAAGGCGCCGATGGTATTGCTGTTGGTTTGTCAACAAAAATTCTTCCCCATAATTTCTGTGAACTGATTGAAAGCGCCATCCGGCATTTACGGGGCAAAAAATTTGAGCTTAACCCGGATTTCCTTACGGGTGGTATGATTGATGTGAAGGAATACAACCAGGGTAAAAGGGGAGGGAAGGTTAAAGTACGGGCGCATATTGAAGAAGTTGATAAAAAAACACTGGCGATCAAAAGTGTTCCCTACAGTGTTACTACCACGCAGTTGATAGATTCTATTGTAAAAGCCAATGACCAGGGAAAGATTAAGATCAAAAAGGTAACAGATAATACCGCTGCGGAAGTGGAAATCCAGGTTGACCTCGCCCCGGGTATTTCGCCGGATATTACTATTGATGCGTTATATAAATTCACGGATTGCGAGATATCCATTTCGCCTAATGCCTGTGTCATTGTTGCACAGAAACCCCAGTTTCTTAGTGTGCAGGAATTACTAAAATTATCGGTTGACAAGACGAAGGATTTGCTGGAACAGGAATTAACAATCAAGCTCAGTGAACTCCAGGAAAAATGGCATTACACTTCTTTAGAAAAAATCTTCTTTGAGGAAAAGATATATAAGGAACTGGAGAAGAAACATGAAACATGGGATAAAGTGCTGGAAGCGATTGATAAGGCATTTATTCCTTTTAAGAAGCAATTGCGCCGAGCGATTACAAAGGAAGATATTATAAAGCTTACGGAAAAACCGGTACGTCGTATTTACAGGCTGGATATTGATGAGCTGAATAACCAGATAAAAGGTTTAGAAGCCGAAATCAAACAGGTAAAACATGATCTGAACAACCTGGTTGATTTCGCCGTAGCCTATTATGAAAACCTGCTAAAGAAATATGGCAAAGGCCGGGAAAGAAAAACAGAGATCAAACAGTTTGAAATCATTGAAGCCAGGAATGTAGCCATTGCGAATACCAAACTATATGTGAACCGGGAAGAAGGATTTATCGGTACCAGCCTGAAAAAAGATGAATTGCTGTTTGAATGTTCCGATCTTGATGATATCATCGTATTTGCGAGGCGCGGAATTATGAAGATTGTAAAAGTGCAGGACAAGTCATTTATCGGGAAAGACATTCTGCATGTGGCGGTATTCCAGAAAAATGATGAACGTACTACCTACAATATGATCTATACGGATGGCAAGGGAGGGATGAGTTACGCCAAACGGTTCAATGTTACCGGGGTAACCCGGGATAAAGAATATGACCTGACCAAAGGGGATGAACGAAGTAAAGTTCATTACCTCAGTGTCAATCTGAATGGCGAGGCGGAAATAGTAAAGATTGTTTTAAGTCCCAATTCTTCAGCACATAAAAAAGAATTTGATTTTGCTTTTGAAGAATTAGCTATCAAAGGGCGAAGCAGCATTGGCAACCAGTTAACGAAATACCCTGTTAAATCTGTTCGGTTCAAAGAAGCAGGCAAGGCCACGCTGGCTGGAAAGAAATTGTGGTTCGATGATAAATTCGGACGTCTGAGCCCGGAAGAAAAGGGAATTTATCTTGGTATGTTTGATGCCGAGGATAAATTGCTGGTTATTTATAATGACGGCAATTATGAAATAACCGACCAGGAACTGACACAGAAAATCGATACCGAAAAAGTCTTGCTGATTGAGAAATTTAATCCTGAAAAAATTATTTCAGCGGTCTATCTTGATAAGAAGAACCTTCAATTCAATGTAAAACGATTTAAAATTGAGACCACGACATTGAAGAGCAAGTTCTTTTTTATTAAAGAAGGAGAGGGCAATTACCTTGAAGCTGTTAGTACGGAAGAAGAACCGGTATTGGCGGTGCAAACCGGCCGGGGTGAACAGGTCCGTAAAGCTAAATTCAAGATAGTGAAGGTGGCGGATGTAATGGGGTGGAGATCGGTAGGTAATAAGCTGGTGGATTATAGTAAGAGTGTGGTCATGGAATGGGTTAAATCAAAGAGTGGGGAACAGCCGGAATTGTTTGAATAAAGGGAGCAACCCGTAAGCCTATTTTTATACCTTTATTATGTAATCGTAAAATCCCCGTTAATATATTGGGGAAAAGCGCCCCCTGAAATGGCCAACCGGAATAATTATAATTAATACCTTCCATTTTACTTATGACTCCCAGGCAAAAAGAAAGGTTAGGCATCTATCAGCAGGTGATAAAGAATTGTAATGAAAATCTAATGATAGTTTCTTTGTCAGAAAACCTCCGGCGCTTTCTTCATGGCTTTCGTTCGGCCGTGGCCGCGATAATATGTATTGATTATCTCGCCGGCTGCCATAAAGAGGATCAAATTCCTGTTGCAGATGAATTCTATAATTTTCTTCTTCCTTTCGCGGAAGCCACCGGGCAGGGCCTCCTGGATTTTGCCGAGGATACCGGCAATCATTTGCTATATCAGAAAACTACATACGCTTTATCACATTTACAGGTTCAGTCCCAAGAAATCCGGTCAGCTTCTTTTGTAACCATTGCAGAAACATTAAACGAATGGATGCCTTCACTGGAATCCTATGGCATGAATGACTGCATACTCACCTCTTTAAATATCAGCATCGAAAATTACATGGGGATCGCCTCCCCGCTCAGCCCTGTGCTGCCCGAACCGGAAGCTTACCAGGATTGTTTCAGAAATATCTTACATACAGCCAACTTATTACTGAAAGACCGGATTGATGGCTTAATGGAAGAGATATCCGCGCAACATTACCGGTTTTATCAATCGTACCGGAGATTACGAACCTATGGAGATATTAATTACTTGTTGTGACTTTCCTGGTGAGAAAACAGGGAAATTTAAAGCTTAAGTCATATGCTGCGAAGAACGGAGAACATCCAAAATGAATTCAACACACCGGGTTAAAGTGAAATTTTCCTTCCCTCTTTTACAGATCTGCGGGCGGCATCTAATATTCGAACGACAACAACGTTTCGTTCAAGCGACAAGAGCTTATTATTATCGGGAGCGCCATTTTTTATCACGGCTGTTAAATATTCCAACTCATCCTTGTATGGGATTGGTGAAACCTCCGCCGTCCTGGTTTCTTTTTCATTTTTTGATTGCAGGGTAGTTGCATCCGTTGCATGCAAATAAGCCTCGTTGCCATAAACTTCGACATCCATGATGGTGTATGGCCAGCTCCAGGAAGCTTCAATGATTCCGGTAGCTCCAGGGTATTCCAATAAAATGGTTGCATCATCATCCACTTTAGGACAAACCCCCGGTTTTAAATGACGCGTGATGGCAATAACCGATACCGGCATTTTTCCCTGCATCAGTTCTGTCATTATACTGGCGCCATAACAACCAAAGTCGGTTAAAGCGCCGCCACCGTTTTTAACGGGATCGGTTAACCATCCCAGGAAGTCCTTGCTGCAACCGATTTCTACCGGACCACGATGACCGCCATGCATGATCATTTTGTGGATGGTACCCACTTCTTTTTTTTCATTTACCCTTTTGTATATTTCAAGATTGCTGGTATACCAATTGGATACATAATTGGTGTACACACGGGTGTTAAATTTTTTTGATAACATTTCTATCCGGACAGCTTCAGTATATGAAAAGCAAAGTGGCTTTTCTACCATTACCGGGATATGAAGTGGCATGCAGGTTTCAATAACCTTAAGGTGTTCGGTAGGAGCATTGTAAACCATGACCAGATCAGGACGATTTTTTTTCAATGCGGTTGCCAGATCTCTGTAAAAAACAGAATCCGGTAATTGATATTTGGTTTTCATTCTATCGCATAATTGCTGATCGGCTTCTGCAATACCTATTATAACGGCGTCGCCATGTTGGTTTTTGCCAAGTATCCCGTTTACATGGTCATGGGTTAAGCCTGCCAACACGATACGCAATTTTTCCTGTGCAAAACAAAATGGTTGCACGCAAGCCAGGTAAATCAATAATATGCCAGCGCTTTTCCTCATAAAAATATTTTTAGATTGGTTTATTGAAATTAGTCAGCCATAATTATCAACCGAAGGCTAAATCACCCTGTCATTACCACCATCAACCGGTATTTGCGCCCCGGTTGTTTTAGAGAACAGCGTCCCACACAATTCAATAGCCAGTTCACTCACGTCCATACTACTGATCTCAGTTTTTAAAACATTACTTTTTTTATATTCTTCCAATGAAAGATTATAGTATTTAG
>JAOQAL010000427.1 GCA_025963615.1 Chitinophagaceae bacterium
TCAGGAACGGATAACGCATATTCTCCATTGACATTGGTGGTAGTGCCGGTAGAGCGCCCTTTTATGGATACCGAAACGCCAGCCAGGGGATCGCCGGAAGGGCCCGTTACCCGGCCACTTACGGAAACATCGTTCTCATCATAGGCCGCTAACCGGATTGCAATTAAATTATTATCCAGTTGTTTAAACGAAAGTCCTGTACCGGAAAACAAATGGCTTAATATCACCGTAATATCGGTGTTGGTAAAAGAAGCATCTACTCTTTGCTTTATTTCTTCTAAACGGCTGTTAAAAAGAAACCGGTACGTTCCCTGTATTTCAAATTTGGCCAGGACTTTTCTTATTTCCGTATCATTCATATCCAAACTCACAGTTTGTCCTTCCACTCCGGCAAAACTGTGAAAAACAGAAAAAATAGTAAAAAAGATAGTGAGTCTCATAATCAAGAACGGCTTTTTCAGGGCACCAGATGCCATGATAAGCGAACGCTTATTTTTCATACTTTTAAGCTTGGGTTTTATAAAAAATGGGAAACCGTTGCTATTACCTGATAGTGGCTTCCATTATTGAACCTTCATGACGGGGCTCCGCTGGAACGGAGTTCCGTTTTTTATTAGATCATCAGCAAGAGTTGTATACCATAAGCAGCAATCTTTTAGAGTTAATAAATAATAACCTGCCTGCCTTGTATTTCGTAGTTAAACCGATTCGTATATTTTAAAGCTTCCATTGCCTGCTCAAATGATTCATTAATAAAGGAAACCGATAAGTGAATATCTTCCAGTTTTTTATTCCTGAACTCAATCTTGCGATCGAACCACCTGCCCATTTTTTTCGCTACTTCACTAAAAGGTTCGTCATCAAAAGACAATTTATTGTATGTCCACGCTGTTTCAACTGAAAAAGAATCTTCGGCCAGGTAGGTTAATGGTTTTATCGCAATTATTGATTCCACTGGCAAATGATTGATTTTCTTTTCTGTATTAATCTTTGTACTGTCAGCTTTTATATCCGGATTAGACAGAACTAATTTTTCATCCGGTTTTAAAATATACTTTTCATCTGGTCGTTGCTTTACTGTTATTTCTACCCGGCCTTCCACCAGACTTGTCTCCGTTATTTTATCTTCCGGATAACATTTTACATTGAACTGAGTTCCCAAATCCTTTATATCAAAAAATGCAGTGTGAATAATAAAGGGTTTGTCGGCATTGTGTACTACATCAAAAAAACCTTCGCCTGTCAGGTTTACTTCGCGAAAGGCGACGCCAAATTGTTTATCGTAGGTCAGCTTACTTCCTGAATTCAGCCAAACAATTGAACCGTCAGGAAGTTCAATTTTTGATCTTGATCCATTTTTTGTAGAAATAGTATTGATGGAATTTGCACTTAAAGGAGCTTGTTCCTTTCCTTTATTATAAAACCAAATAAAAGTGCCCAGCCCTGCCAGGATCACTATGGTTGAGGTCAGCATTAGCTGCCTGAACCTGGCAGGCCTGTTCTTATTGCTAATAGGAAGATCGTTACTGTGCTCTGAATCTTCAGATGCCAGTATGTTGAAGCCTTGTTGTTTTAATTTACCGGTGAGCTGCTGGTAGGCGATCTCATTATTTTCCTCATCCGAATAACTGTTTTTATTCCAGGATTCTTCAACCGTTTGAATTTTGAGGTGTACATGCGGGTTCTCTTTCAAAAGAACTTCCAGCTCTGCAAGTTCTTCCGGTGAGATTTCTTCCGCAAGTTTGCGGGCCAAAAGGGTCCATATCCGGTCTGAGTTCATATGTGCAGTCATTTATAAAGAGTAGAAAAATGGAAAAATCCCCTATTCCGTTTTAAAATATATTAAACGGAAGAGTCTTTTTTCAGCCGGAAGTTAATAGCAGAAGCGATTTTCTTCAATGCGGTAGCCAGTTGGTTGTCGACGGTTTTTATGCTTATTTGCAGGATGCTGGAAATGTCCTTGTATCTCAGTTTATCTTCTTTGGCAAGCTTATAGACCAATTTACAGCGGGGTGGAAGATCGTTAATGGCTGCCTGTATTTTTTGTATTAATTCCGAATTCAGCATGGCCTCGTCAGGCCGGGTATAATGGGAAGTAAACTGGTAGGTAAAATCATCTAAAAGGACGGTGGCAGTTTTTCGCAATTGCTGTGCTTTACGCAGCGCCTCATTGCGAACGCATATATACAGGTATACTTTCAAATCATCTATTCCCATCAACTGGGTCCTACGCTTCCATATTTCTACAAAAACATCGGAAACTATTTCTTCTGCAGGTTCTGCCAATTTGATAAAACCAATTGCAAATTTTTTCAAAGGACCGTAAAATCTTAAAAAAAGTTCCTTATAAGCTGCCTCATCCTCATAAATTGCGATCCTTCGCTGCAGCTCAACTAAGTCCGTATTTCTTTCAGGTACCACCATACAATCGTGCGATAAAGGTAGTGGAAATACAGGCACTTCAAAAACAGAAATCACCAAGGTCTTATAAAATAAAAAAAGCCCAGAGTAGAAACTCCGGGCGAGGTTATTATAGACCTTAAGCATAAAATCCAGGATCAGTATGGTGATTCCTGTCTGCAAGTTTCAACTCAACATTTCGTACAGGCCATCACTCATAATAAAAACAACTACCGTAGAAAATGGACTTTTTTGTTTAGTTATTAAATCAACCTAAAAATAAAAATCAAACCAATCTTGAAATTTTACATTGCAAACATTTCACATAAGTTGCATCAAACTGACTTTTGTTTAAAAAGTAAAAACTTTTTTTTCAAATTTTTTTTTCGTACCGGCTGAAACCCAGGACTGACAAGGAGTTCTGTTTCAACTATACCAACAATAAAAAAAATAAATATAAATTCCCATAGAAATACAACTGTAAATTTCGCTAAGTAAAACAATTCCGGCATCGCAAGAATTTGCTATTTTCATTGAAAGCGATAATTAAATTCGCATAAGAATGCTTTCCAAAGAAAACAATTACAGGTATCCGCAACAGCAAAATGCAGCATTCATTTTAGACAATCATCTATTATTTGCAGAAAGTTTTATGTGCCTATTAAAAACGATGAATTTATTTGCGATGGTGCTTCAAAGCAATCGGGAGGATGACATGTGGAAGTCGCTTAAATCAGACCCGATAACTCATCTTTTTCTCGACTATCATATACCCAGCCTTAATATTTCCGATGCCTTAAGAAAAATCAGGAAAAATTACAAGGATGTGAAACTGGTAGTTATAAGCGCTGCACAAAATATATTTATCGCACAGCGTATGCTTCACTGCGGTGCCAACGCATTAATAAGTAAGTCTACCGGCATTACAGAACTGGCTGTTTGTTTACATACCATAGCCATCGGCAGAAAATACATATCGGCGGATATACAGTTGTTGATGAATGAACATGCGAACATATTACATCCTATTAATTTTACGGATAAAGAAATCCAGGTTTTACAATTTATCGCAAACGGCTTCACTATCATCAAGACTGCCGAGTTACTTAACGTGAGCAAACATACCATTATAGCACACCGGAGAAATATGATGGAAAAAACAGGTGTTAATTCAGCAACAGGACTTGTAAAATTCGGAATGGACGCCGGATTGATAATCGCTTAAGCCGGAGACTGGATGCTGGATGCTGTGTGCTGGAGACTGGATGGTGGATG
>JAOQAL010000487.1 GCA_025963615.1 Chitinophagaceae bacterium
TACCGGAACAGGGATCATCAACCACAAATCAACACTGTGGAACTTTGGGGATGGCACCACATCCGACCAGGAAAACCCTATTCACACATATAATGTTACTGTGCCAACTACATTCACGGTTTGTTTGACTACCCTGTATGAAGATGGCCAGGGTGAAAGCTGCTGTAACCGCAAATGCTCGCTGGTGAATGTCTGCCCTAAATCCAATACCTGTCTGGCAGTTGCGGATTTTACCAAAACGTATGTTCCGGGTTTCGGTAATACCTATGACTTTACAGATGCTTCTTCCGGCAGCGGCACCATCTGCAATTATCAGTGGGATTTTGGCGATGGCAGTCCCATTGTAGTCACTACCTTGCCAACAGTCAGGCACAAGATGCTCACCGAAGGACCATGGTATGTGTGCCTGACGGTCACCAACTGCGATTACGACAATAATGGCGTACTGATACGGACCTGCACGGATACCAAATGCAAGTGGACTCCTCCGGGGCCACCTCCTGCACAGACCGGTATTGACGCTCCCGAAAATTTTACCGACAAGGTGCTGATCCTTTACCCTAACCCTAACCCGGGCAGTTTTGAGCTCAGCCTGTATAAGCGCACCGGGAACTACCAGGTTATAGTAAGAGACCAGCTTGGGCGTGAAGTCTATAAACGCGAGCATGTGTTCAATAATATGCCGGTCAGGATCACGCTGGACGATATCTCTGACGGCATTTATTCGGTAGAGATCGTGAAAGATGGCGAGAAGTACATCCAACAGATCACTATCAGCAAATAGATTGAAGTCTTAAATAAGGACAAAAAGGGCTGTCTGATAGACGGCCCTTTTTGCTTTCTGATGATTGTCAGAGGGAACTTGCAACATTTGAAAAGAAGCGTTTCAACGGCCGCTTCCTGTCTTTGATCGAAGTTGCATTTATGGCTGTTGGACCTAATAATACGCCAGGGCAAAACTATTATACTATTCCCTGCCTGCGGCTTCGCTCTAAATATTGGTGACGTAAACCCTTCCTGTAGTCGTATTGGGCAGATTACAGTTAATGTCTGCATTATAAAAAGGCCTGTTTTAGTTAATTGCTTTTTTATTTTAACACTTAATATCTTATGTTTGTTGCAATAACTCAAGCAAACTTATTCCTGGTCCTACAGTTTATTTAACATGGAAAAGAACGAGATTCATATTTTGCCAGACGATTTTGATAGCAGCGAAGATGATGTGATGATTTATTTTTATTCAAACAATAAATCATCTGCAAAAAACAAAGTGACTTTCAGGAAAAATATGTTCTGCATGTTACAGCAGGGTATAAACAGGTGCAAACCGCCCTTGTAAAAGAATCTGTAACAAAAACTGAATTGTTAATGCTGATACGTCATTACGGTTTACGCCTTGAAAACGGATAAGCTTGGTTTGGATGCAACTGCCAATCCTGCATGGGTTGGATTTATGTTGGAGCAAAACGTCATTGAAAAATCATCACTCGTATTTTACTATAAAGATAAACAGCCATGAATACAAATTATTTAGAAAGCGTAATCAAGCAATTTGAGTATTACAAAATGTTGGGAGAAAAGACATTTGCCCAAATTCCGGATGAAAAACTGTTTTGGCAATACCACGCAGACAGTAACAGCATTGCTACTATTGTAAAACACTTGTGGGGAAATATGATGAGCCGTTGGACTGATTTTCTGACAACTGACGGAGAAAAAGCCTGGCGAAAACGTGATGCTGAATTTGAAAATGACATTTCCAGCAGGCAGGAAATGATGCATAAATGGATAGAAGGGTGGAGGGTGTTTTTAGACACGCTGAAATCGCTGAAAAGCGAAGACCTGGAAAAAATGATTTACATCCGTAATCAGGGCCACACAGTATTGGAAGCCATCAACCGGCAATTGGCGCATTATCCTTACCATGTCGGGCAAATTGTATATATCGGAAAAATGTGTGTAGAGCAATGGAACTCTCTTTCTATCCCGAAGGGAAAGTCTGAAACCTTCAATACGGAGAAATTCTCTAAACCAAAAGAGAGCGGACATTTTACGGATGACTTTTTAAACCCTGAAAACAACGATACGAAATGATTCTCTCACTTAATAAATCCCCATTCGCTTGGAATGAAGCAATAGAGGAATTATGCAACTAAAGCTAATAATAGTGTAACATTAGTTTGTATTAAAAATAGAAACTTTGATATATAAATATTATTACTTAAAATTATGGAAAATTCGACAGAAATGCAGGGTAAAGGCTACTGGAATATGCTTAAAGGAAAACTTAAACAAAAGTATGCCAATCTAACGGATGATGACCTTCAATATGAAGAAGGTAAAGATGACGAACTATGGGGAAGACTTCAGGTAAAACTGGGTAAAACCAAACAAGAAATTAAGGACTTTATTGATAAGGTATAAAAATACGTGTGGCCAACATTCCCTTTTTATCAGATAAACCTATGGGGGGTTGCCTATAGTTACGCACTGCAAGTTCGCAGCAGCAGGGATAGGTTAACTGAACCTTGGGTCTTTAATGTACATATACCAAACCAGCACTATTGAGTTTTATATCTCATCAGGTTTATTCATTGGGTTTTCAAAGGAATATACATAACGGTCACATTTGCGTCCTTAATACTATCCAATATTCACTTTGCAGTAGGGTTCATATAGCCACTAATATACAAGAAGGCGTTTGGATTTCTTATTACTATTGTGGTCCCAATTGGCGAAATGTCGAACTTCTTATAAATCTATCAGTTTACGAATTTGGTTTTGTAGAAATAATGTATTTGACTTTCCTTTTGATTCTACCACTTCATTCATAATTTAATAAATATCATTATAAAAATCGACGCCTAAATCCAATCCTACATTGTCTGGTTTAGTTTGAGCTAAGCTATCAAAAATTTTCAACTTCAAGGCTTCACTATAGTCTACCTCATTTATTAAGGATGTTATTATTTCTTGCAGCAAGGATTTGTCAATAATATTATCAGCTACTGTTACAGCAATATTTTCCATTTCAATTATAAACTTATCAGATAATACGTCTAAGCCATTTATTATTAAAAAAAAGGCCCCTAATGCAATAGAAGTTCTTTTATTGCCATCATTAAAGGCGTGGTTTTTATTCAATGTATATACAAGATGGGTTAATTTCTCTTCAAATGAAGGGTAATAATCATTGTTTTGTATATGG
>JAOQAL010000057.1 GCA_025963615.1 Chitinophagaceae bacterium
CATCAATGAAGACTACCAAAAAGCAATACCCATATTTGAGACATTAGGAAAAAAAAGTTTTCTTATGGGCGAAGTTGGAATAGCAAGTGCAGCCAAACTTTGTTTAAATTATTTTTTGGCGCTGACATTCCAGGGGCTTGCTGAAACAGTTTTGTTTGCACAACGGGAGAATATTGCTACAGCAGACATGCTTAACCTGGTAAATGAAAGTGCACTGGGAAGCGGGATCACACGGCTAAAATCTCAGGCAATTTTAAATAATGATTTTTCACCTGCCTTTGCACTTAAACATATAACCAAGGACCTTAGACTTGTTCAAAAGGAAGGGATGGATTTTCCTTTGTTCAGCCCCTTGCTGGACTCTTATCAATCTGCATCTCATATGGGATATGGTGAAAAGGATGCGATAAGTATAATTAAGTTCCTTGATATTATGCATATCACAAATCAAAAATAAAAATATGAAAATAAAAAATGGCCTGCTATTGGCAATTGCATTGTTTCCTCTTTCTACCACCCTCGTAGCTTTTTACAGCAAGCCTGCTGAAAAGGATATCTACGAGATCAAGGTATATCGTATGAAAACAAATGACCAGGTAACACAAGTTGATAATTTTCTAAAGAATGCTTACCTGCCTGCATTACACCGATTGGGCGTTTCCAGCATTGGTGTCTTTAAAAATGCAGGAATTGATACTGCTTTGGAAAAAAGCATTTATGTATGGATTCCTTTGCGTTCATTGGAACAGCTCAATCGCATAGAAGACGGGCTTGCTAAAGATATTTCTTATAACAATGACGGCGCTGCCTACCTGGCTGTTCCGTTCAATGCCCCGGCTTATACACGTATTGAAACCATTATACTGCGGGCTTTCAACAAAATGCCCCATTTCCAACATCCTTCACTAATGGGAGATCCTGCCGAAAGAATTTATGAGCTGCGCAGTTATGAAGCAACGAGTGAAAAATTGTATAAGCAGAAAGTGCATATGTTCAACGAGGGTGACGAGATCGGCTTATTCAACAGGCTTGGTTTCAATGCTGTATTCTACGCTGAAGTACTCGCGGGCAGTCATATGCCAAATCTCATGTACATGACAAGTTTTGATAACCGGGCCAGCAGGGATGAACATTGGAAAAATTTTGGCGCAGACCCTGAGTGGAAAAGATTGTCCGCATTACCTGAATACCAGCATACGGTTTCTAAAGCAGATATTCTTTTCCTACATCCTGCAGCCTATTCAGAATTATGATCTCTTGCAAAAGGAAGAGATGTCTTTTCTTTATTCAACCCTTAACTAACCACTTACCAATCTGCATCTCAAATGAGATATGATGAAAAGGGTGCTATAAACATTAACAGGTTCCTTGATAAAACGGGTTAAACATAAATTATGTGGTGGGTTTACGCTGTGTTATCAGCATTTTTTGCAGCGCTGACAGCTATCTTTGCGAAGATCGGGATAAAGAATGTGAATACAGATCTGGCGGCAACAATCAGAACAGTAGGGATTTTAATTTTAGCATGGGCAATTGCGTTTTTCAGATGCGGCACTGATTCAATAATGTCGCTGACAAAACATAACATGCTCTTTCTTGTTCTTTCAGGGATTGCGCCAGGACTCTCCTGGATATTTTATTTCAAAGCATTGCAATCAGGTAAAATATCACAGGTTGCTCCCATTGATAAACTAAGTGTTGCTTTAGACATTATTTTTTCAATCATTTTCCCTGGGGAAACATTGACATTAAAAACTGCTGTAGGCGTCGTTTGTATCATTGCCGGAACAATTTATTATTATATTATAAAATCAGTTAATAAAATTTTCCAAAAGAATAAACATCATTAGTAAAATTAAAATCATGAACACAATAACTTTTTTATTATTAAGACTATCCATTGGTACAAGTATACTTGGGCATGGACTTGTGCGCCTGCCTAAACTTTCAGCATTCAGCAACGGGATGGTAAGCAGCTTCGAAAAATCTTTTCTCCCTAAAATATTAGTAGTTCCATTTAGTTATGTATTGCCACTTACAGAATTTACTACAGGACTTTTATTGTTAATTGGCTTATTTACCATACCTGCGTTAATATCGGGTTGCGTTATAATGATCCTATTGATCTTCGGGACAACTATGATAGAGAACTGGGATGCGCTTCCTTCGCAGCTGATCCATGTTGCCTTTTTTGCAGTACTACTTCAGTTTGCGCAGTATAACACCTGGGCTATAGATAGTCTTTTTAAAAAATAAAAGCAATTGAGCCAATGGAGACTTTTATCAGTAAGAACCTGTTATGTATCGCACCAGATTATGGGCCAGGACTGAAACAGTCTGGCATTAAAACTCTATACTGATCTATTTGCTTGACAGCTTCTAAAATCTAATTACATCATATCTCTCCTTTTCAATTCTGCACTTTTATAAATATTCAACTAAATTTTTTGCCTGTTCGCCGAAGCACTCAATGATAAGACGAGGGATAAAAATAGTTTTGAGCATGGAATACCCAATTGCCAAAGGCACAAAAACAAATGACAGCATGATAACAGTGGAAACAACACAACGCAGTCTGGTGCTTCAAATCATCCAGCCAGGCCTCGCCGGTTTGATGGATGGATCTGTATCTTCATTGGCCCCGTTATTTGCTACAGCTTATGCAACACACAATACACATACAACTTTTATCGTTGGTTTAGCTACCGCTGCAGGCGCAGGTATCAGTATGGCTTTTTCCGAAGCATTAAGTGATGATGGAAGACTTAGCGGTCGTGGTAATCCCTGGCAAAGGGGCCTTGCATCGGGTCTTATGACTTTTGCAGGAGCTATTGGTCATGTGTTGCCATTTTTATTTACCAATTTTTCAGTTGCTATGATGCTCACACCAATAATAGTAGCTGTTGAACTACTGGCCATTTCCTTTATACGATACCGGTATATGCAAACGCCGCTTGGCAAAACATTGTTGCAGGTATTTGTTGGCGGTGTGATTGTTTTCCTGGCCGGAATGTTTATTGGAAAAGGGTGAAAGAAAATAGCACCCCTGGAAAGCAGTGATCAGGCTGCATCCATCAGTACTTGTTTGCCACTAAGCTTTCCCTTTTTTTCCGGGAGTTTTAAGGCCGGTACAATGGCGATTAACAAAAGGAAACCCGATATCAAAAAACAATTTAAAAGCGCATGGTGTTCAGCACTATTGGCAGTGGCGCCTTCTGCCCTGTAGCGATCATTGTAGACCTGGTGAATTAATGAAATTAAGGAAACACTGATTGCCCCACTCAACTGTATAATCAACGTATTGATGGAAGAAGCCATCGCCACTTTTTCCTTCGGTACGGCACTGATGACTGCAGCTGTTAGGGGTGTAGTCAGCAGGCCGAATCCTGCCCCTCTCAACATCATAGCCAACAGGATTAATAACAGGGCACTGCCTGTGTGCAACTGTCCAAACAAAAACATGGAAATGCCAAGCACTGCTAAACCAGCAATAGTAACAGAACGGTAGCCATGTGCATCTGTCCATTTACCTGCAAAGGGCATAATGAGGCCAACCATAAGCGCATTCGGTAAAATAATAAGACCTGAAACCGTTTCACTGTATCCAAGATAGCCCTGTAATAAGAAGGGCAGCAGGAATAATCCGCCAAGCATTGCTACAGAACGCACAAAAGTTAAACCCAGTCCATTCACAAATTTGAAATTCGTAAATAGCGATAAGTCGAGTAAAGGGAACCGGCTTTTTCGTGATGAATAAAAAAAGAACATAAAACTGGTAATAAGTATACCCGTTAACGTTAAACCTGTAAACGAAAGCAACCGGATAGCCTCGATTTTTGTAATACTATATTGGAGAACAGTAAGAAATACCGACAGTGAAATAAAACCAGCTGTATGAAAAGGTTGCTTATTCGTTTGACCTGCTTTAAGAAACCGTAAATATTTATAGGAGAGCAGTAAGGTAGCGAGGCCAATAGGAATGTTTACATAAAAGATAGATGGCCACCCGAAATGTTGTGTGAGTATTCCGCCCAGTGTTGGTCCTAATGCAGGCCCCATCACTATTCCCAATCCCCATATGCCCATCGCTTTGCCTCTTTCTTTTTCAGGAAAAACAGTAGATATAATTGCCAGTGCCGCCGGTGTAATGGCACCGCTGCCAATAGCCTGTAATACCCTGGCTGCTACAAGCCAGTTGAGGTTAGGCGAAAGACCGCATAATAATGAACCTACAGTGAATACAGCCGTGCTGGCAACATAGAGATTAAAAAAACCAACACGGTTCTTTAGCCAGTCAGTTAATGGAATAAAAATAGAAAAGCTGAGCATATAAGCAGTCAGTACCCACTGTACTTCTGTAAGGTTGCTGCTGAACTGCCGGCGCATCACCGGCAAAGATAAATTCACAATACTGCTGTCTATTGCAGCCATAGAAGTACCAAGCAACAATACAACAAGACAGGCTTTTTTATTAATAATGGCATTCTTAGTCATGTGTAAAATTGCGTTTTTAAATATTTTTTGATTCCGCATTGTCGTTGAGAAGGCAAAAAGCATAGGTGAGCATTTTTAAAATTGCAAACAGCGATATATCAAACCGGGTATTTTTTCCAGGCAGTATGAATTCCAGATCCGTCTATTCAGAAATCTATATATATGGCTTCCATTTTCAGACGATAGTTTTTGCCTTTTCACCGATCCGGGTACAATGAACAATTCTTCTGAAAATATTTTTATGTTTTAAACACAAATGATGAAAACAAAAAATAGCTTTTTACCTATCCCATCAGGCAGATCAGTAATGCTTATTCTGTTGCTATCTGCATCAACTACAATTGCAAAATCTCAAAAGATTTCACCGGATCAACAAGTAACAGATACGATTCAAAAACCTTTAGTTACCCTATTAAAAAAACTGCAGGTGTCAGGCACAATCAGGATGAGGTACATTTCTTCATTTCAGAATAATATCGACGCAAATGGTTTGGAGCATTCGGGTAATTCTGCCGGTGCATCATACAGCAGCAATGCCTTTACTATTCCACAGGCACGTATAGTAGTTGCCGGAAATATTACTGATAAACTGGATGTTTACTTCAGGGCAAATTTTGGTGATTTTGCAGCTTCGCCCCAAAACAATGTGTTGGAGTATGCTTACGCAACCTATCATATTAATCCTTACCTGAATATTAGAGCGGGCTTATTTAAACCTGAATTTGGAAAGGAAGATGATATATCAACAGATTACCTCCAGTCTTTTGATTATACTAACCAATACGTTGCTTTTGGCGATAATGGCTGGACCAATTATCAGATAGGTGTAAGTATAATGGGTAACGCGAAAGCCCTGGGTTTGCCTGTTAGTTATGCTGTTGGCATATTTAATGGTAATGGACGAAATGGTTTTACTGATAATGATAATGGAAAGCAGTTCCCGGCCAGGGTTCAGGTAGAGTTACCTTTTGGATGTACGATAGGTTTAAGTGGTGGAATAGGAAAAGATAAAGGCAGCAGTATATCAGCCTGGGGAGCGGACCTGGATTACGAAAAAAAAATAAATCAGCGGCTGGAACTTTCAGTGGTAACCGAATATAAAGAAGGATCCAACCAAAGTTTATTTTTTAGTGATGCAGTGCCCGGCAGATCGGTCAGTAATTATCAATTAAGGGGAGTTTACATATTGCCGCATATCCAGTATAACATCAATACTAAAAAAATAACGGGCCTTGAAGCCTCTTTCAAGTACGAATATCTGGATCTCAATTTTCGATTAAATGGAAACGCATACCAGCAATATGTTCCTATGCTGGGTATTAATTTCGCAGAGGAGTACGCAATAAGGCTCCAGGTGGGAATGCTGATCGATCAATATAAAAGTAATATTAAAAATACAGCAGCAT
Source organism: Chitinophagaceae bacterium (assembly GCA_025963615.1). Classification (GTDB taxonomy): domain Bacteria; phylum Bacteroidota; class Bacteroidia; order Chitinophagales; family Chitinophagaceae; genus JAFDYH01. The sequence continues at coordinate 5,901 of JAOQAL010000057.1, forward strand.
ACAATTCAACAAGATTCATAACACAACTGCAGGTTAGATTTTAATAATGCGATTTAGCGATTCTATTCTGAGCAGAAGCAATAAATACGATCCATGCCGGTGAACATATTTATTTGGTCTCATCCTCATCACATTTTATTCCAGATCATAATGAATGGCCCGGCGTTCTTAATGCAAATAATGCACATTTCAATAGTACCTGTTTAACCGGGAATAGCAACTCTTTAGAATAATCATCATTACAGTGCAAATCGCTTTATTAATAAGTGCTATTTCTTCCGCAGACCTCCATTCATCGACAACTTTTGCCCGTTGAACGATGACCAAATAATTCACCCTGATTTGCTGGGTAGGTTTACACTGACAAATAAATACAGCAGAATAAAACAGTTTTTTTCTCAAATCATAATGGAACGACTATTCAGCTACCAGTATGATTTAACCTTTAATTCATTAATAAAACAGCAGGTAATGGAGAATAAATTTTTCACCGGTCAACAAAAGAGCGAACTAACAACAGTAATATTTGCCTGTTTTAGCTGGATAATTTTTACGATGGGTTCATGTTTACTGGTCTCATGTGGAAATAAAAATCATAGTACTGTTTCCCTCCCTTCAGACAGTAAATCCTATGGTGTAATCACAGTTGTTCCGCGAACAACAGTTATCTACTCTGATTTTCCTGCTACTATTCAGGGGCAACAGAATGTTGAGATCCGGCCGCAAATTGATGGTTATATGAAAGCTCTTTATGTGGATGAAGGATCCGTTGTGAAAAAGGGCCAGCTCCTTTTTCGCATTAGCGCTCCTCTTTATGAACAGGGTGTCCGCACAGCCGAAGCCAACATAAAAATCGCACAGGCTGATTTGAATGCTGCACAAATGGAGGTAAACAAAGTAAGGCCATTAGTTGAAAAAAATATAGTTAGCAGTTATGGATTGCAATCTGCCGAATATACGCTGCAATCAAAACAAGCCGCTCTGGCACAGGCAAATGCTACATTGATCAATGCACAAACTAATTTAAGCTATGCTACTATTTACAGCCCTGCCGATGGAGTGATAGGATTAATTCCCTTTAAGATAGGAAGTTTGGTAAGCAGCAATACTATACAACCTTTAACAACGGTTTCCAATATCCAAAATATCTACGCCTATTTTTCCATTAACGAAAAACAGCAATTAGATTTTTTAACTAATACAAAGGGTAATACGCTTCAGAAAAAATTAGCCGCCCTGCCCCCTGTTACTCTTTTGCTTGCCAACGGAACTATTTTTGATCAAAAAGGGCGTATTGAAACTATCGGAGGTCTTGTTAATGTACCTACCGGTTCTGTTGCGTTCAGAGCTACATTTCAAAACCCGGGAGGTTTAATACGGAGTGGAAGCAGCGCAACTGTGGAAATTCCTCAAACGATCGATACAGCTGTGCTTGTTCCGCAAAGCGCTACCTACCAGATACAGGGAAAACTTTTTATTTATGTAATCGCTCCTGATAATACGATTCACTCAACTGCCATCCAGGTAAACAGTAATACACCCGGCCATTCTTATGTAGTGGAGCAGGGACTCAAGCCCAATGATAGAATAGTGGTGGAAGGAATTGGAAATCTCAGGGAAGGATTAAC
>JAOQAL010000570.1 GCA_025963615.1 Chitinophagaceae bacterium
ATGAGTAACTCCAACCTGAATACTGATAAAGAGCAATTGTCTGTTGCAGATAAGGAATTTGAAAATACGATACGTCCGGGGCAGATCAGTGATTTTTCCGGGCAGTCGCAGATAATTGAAAACCTGAAAATATTTATCAAAGCGGCTAAAATCCGTGGAGAGGCGCTGGATCATGTTTTATTTCATGGTCCTCCAGGCCTGGGTAAAACTACTTTATCAAGAATTGTAGCCAATGAATTAGGCGTAAATATTAAGGAAACCAGTGGACCGGTAATTGAAAAACCAGGTGATCTTGCCGGATTACTCACGAATCTTGAGCCCAATGATGTCTTATTTATTGATGAAATACACAGACTGAGTAATGTAGTGGAAGAATATTTGTATGCCGCCATGGAAGACTACCGTATTGATATTATGATCGACAGCGGACCCAATGCAAGAAGCATTCAAATCAATTTAAACCCATTTACATTGATTGGCGCTACTACCAGAAGCGGGTTATTAACGGCGCCGTTGCTTTCCCGTTTCGCTATTAAATCAAGACTGGAATATTATTCTGCGGAGACACTCCAAAAAATTATACAACGTTCCGCAGGCATACTCGGAATCAGCACCAGTACCGAAGCTGCAAAGGAAATAGCAGCCCGCAGCCGGGCTACACCCCGTATTGCAAATGGTTTATTACGGCGTGTACGGGATTTTGCACAGGTATTGAATGACGGTCAGATTGATATTGGCATTACACAACATGCGTTAAAAGCATTGAATGTAGATGAATATGGTTTGGACGATATGGATAATAAAATTCTGTTGACGATTATTGAAAAATTCAAAGGGGGGCCCGTAGGTATCAGCACCATCGCCACGGCTGTCGGTGAAGAAGCCGGAACCCTGGAAGAAGTGTATGAACCTTTCCTGATCCAGGAAGGTTTTATGCAACGAACACCCAGGGGAAGAGAGGTAACCGATAAAGCTTACGAACATCTGGGTAAAAAACCTTTTGGCAAGCCCGGTGATAATCTTTTGTTTTCATAATTTAAAAAGAATGGTGGAATTTAAGGTAGCCCTGCCATGCTGGGGCATTAACTACAGGCAAAATACATTTTTCATTTCAAGGAGCCATGGCTAAAGGGTTGCCAACCTTTGGAAGGTTTCTACATCAGAGAAACGAGCTCAATAAGGTTGGCAACCCTGTTTGGCTCTACAACAGAGAAGCAAACCCGTTAAGGTTGGCGGCCTGTTTGGCTACAGACAAAATACATTTTTCATTTCAAGGAGCAATGGCTAAAGGGTTGCCAACCTTTGAAAGTAGCCTACATCAGAGAAACGAACTCAATAAGGTTGGCAACCCTATTTGGCTCTACAACAGAGAAGTGAACTCATTAAGGTTGGCGGCCTGTTTGGCTTTAGACAAAATACATTTTTCATTTCAAGGAGCCATTGCTAAAGGGTTGCCAACCTTTGAAAGTAGCCTACATCAGAGAAACGAACTCAATAAGGTTGGCAACCCTATCCGCAAATAAAAATGGGATTGAACGTCTCCATTCAATCCCATGAATCTTATGTTCTGATAACGATCAACGCTGGTTCAGACAACAATTATTGTACCACCAGCCTGAATCCATTTCCATGTATATTCACAATCTCGATTTTTTCATCATCCTTTAAGTACTTACGCAATTTTGCAATGTACACATCCATACTGCGGCCATTGAAATAGGTGTCACTGCCCCATATTTTTTTCAAGGCCTGGTCTCTTGGCAACAGGTCATTAATATGTTCCGCCAGTAGTTTTAATAATTCATTTTCTTTCGGCGATAGTGTTTGTGTAATACCACCGTGAGAAAGTTGGCGAAGTTTGGGATTGAAATGATAAGTGGAAAGGTCAAACTCCTTATTCTCACTTTCTTTATTCAATTCTTCATTGCGTTTCAGAATCGCCTTGATCTTTAAAAGCAATACTTCGCTGTCGAAAGGTTTAGTTATATAATCATCAGCGCCCAATTTATAACCTTGTATAATATCTTCTTTCATTGTTTTTGCACTAAGAAAGAATAGGGGAATATCAGGATCAACATCTCTTATTTCTTCCGCCAGGGTGAAACCATCCATATTAGGCATCATAACATCCAGCAGGCATAATTCGAATTTTTCCCGCTGAAAAGCAGCAAGACCTAAACGGCCATCGCGCTCCAGGGTTACATCATAGTCGTTTAATTCAAGATAATTCTTCAGCACACTTCCTAAATTCGTATCATCTTCGCATAACAAGATTTTGTGTTTCTTTCCTTCCATGGTATGTAATTTTAAGTTCGTAAAGTTATTCTTTTTACAAAGAGCCTCCATATATCTCTTTAAAAAGGCTCCATTCCAGATGTATGACGTACAAATAAATATAAATCATTTACCAATAGGGAACATAACTGCATAATATTTTGTTAAGAGTATTCTGCCGGAATCCGTATTTATAAACGGTGTTCGTTTTACATTTGCAGTTCTGAATGATTTCAACCATGCATATTACAACAGATAACCGTTTGAAAAAATTAATCGTAATAGGGGATAGGCTTTTGATTAAACCTGCACGTTCCGATGACCGTACCAGCAGCGGATTATACCTGCCACCGGGCGTCCATGAGCGGGAAAAAGTACAGCAAGGTTACGTAATCAAGACTGGTCCGGGGTATGCAATTCCGATGCCGGTGGAAGAAGAAAGCTGGAAGCCGGATGAGGAAAAAGTTAAGTACATACCCCTGCAGGCTAAAGAAGGGGACCTTGCCATTTTTTTGCTCAGCGCGGCTACTGAAGTGATGTATGAAAATGAAAAATATTTTATCGTACCTCAAAGCGCTATCCTGATGCTGGAAAGGGATGAAGAATTCTAAAGAAGGAAAAAGAGCGCTACGCGATAAATATTAATTGTTTCATTTTTCGTTTCATTTTCCAGGCTTCATCAGGTTGCAATCGATATCATTCTTCCTTGGTTTGGCAAAACTGATGCAGATGCGATAAGCTATTTCACTGCATTCTTCGCCGTTTGAAAGGGTTTAGTTTTCTGTTTATTTACTGACATAAAAAACCTTCCCAGGGAAGTGGGACCACCTAAAACCTGGCACGGAAATTAATGACAAAAAGGCTTGACTAACACCGTTCCTTTTTTGTCTAATAAAGGCGTGATTTTTATTTCCAAACCTGTAACTTTCGTAAATTTTTTATGGAGAATAAAGGTGTTTTTCTGCAAAAAATAAAAGATAGTTATTCATTTAAAGGCGAAGCTGTAAAAATAGGATGTGGTGTATTAGATGGTGAAGTGGTAACAGGCGCCGATGTTTTTCTTCCGTTAAAAACGATGAACCGCCATGGCTTGATTGCGGGAGCTACCGGCACAGGTAAAACTAAAACACTACAAGTGATCAGCGAATGTTTAAGTGATGCCAGTGTGCCCGTTGTACTAATGGATATCAAGGGTGACCTGAGTGGCATAGCTGCGGCCGGCACTGTAAATGACAAAATAACAGATCGGTACCAGAAGCTCGGTATGGAATATAAACCAGCCGCTTATCCAGCCGATCTCCTGACACTAAGCAACGAAAAAGGCGTGCGTCTCCGCGCGACCGTCAGCGAGTTTGGGCCCGTATTGCTTTCAAAAATCCTGGAATTAAACGATACACAGGGCGGCTTTGTAGCGATGATATTCAAATACTGCGATGATACAAAACTTCCTTTGCTTGATTTAAAAGATTTTATCAAGGTATTGCAATACGTAAGCGATGAGGGTAAAGTAGAAATGGAAAAAACTTATGGTAAAATATCTACTACTTCTACAGGAACTATTTTAAGGAAAGTAATTGAACTGCAGCAGCAGGGGGCGGATTTATTTTTCGGCGAAAAAAGTTTTGAGGTGGATGACCTGATGCGTATTAATAGTGAGGGTCGGGGAATGATTTCTATTGTTCGTGTAACTGATTTGCAGGACAGACCCAAACTGTTTTCAACTTTTATGTTGCAAATGCTGGCGGAATTATATGCCAGCTGTCCGGAAGAGGGCGATCTGGATAAACCCAAATTGGTTTTCTTTATTGATGAGGCCCACCTTATTTTCCAGGCAGCCAGCAGCGCTTTATTACAACAGATTGAAACGATGGTGAAATTGATTCGTTCCAAAGGCATCGGTATTTTCTTTTGCACACAAAACCCGATAGATATTCCGGCTTCGGTGCTGGCGCAATTAGGTTTAAAAGTACAGCATGCCCTCAGGGCTTTTACTGCCGCCGACAGGAAAGTGATTAAGCAAACGGCAGCAAATTATCCTGAAACAGAGTTTTATAAAACGGAGGATTTAATTACACAATTGGGTATTGGCGAAGCATTAATAACGATGCTGAACGAGAAGGGTATCCCTACTCCGCTTGTACATACCATGTTATGCTCACCCCGAAGCCGTATGGATATTTTAACCAGCGGGGAAATGGATAGTATTATTTCGCACTCAAAATTAGTTTCCAAATACAATCAGGTAATTGACAACCGCAGCGCGTATGAGATCCTGGTAGATAAACTAAATGATGCTGCTAAAAAAGACAATGATGATGAACACGGTACCAATACAAAAAGACCCTCTAAAAAAGAAGATGGATTTTTTGATAATCCTGTGGTAAAGCAGGTAGGACGTACCGCCGCCAGCGTAATAACACGAAGTTTGCTTGGTGTATTGGGCCTGGGAGGACGCAGGCGGAAAAGCTTTTTTTGATCATTTTGCCCCTGATTCTAAAATTCATGAGTCATTTTTCCTAAGGCATTTTTAACAAAAAAAGATGGCTTTATTTTTATCTTTTTTATATATTATAATTTCATGGCATTAAATTTAATACTTTGATGTTTAAAATTTATTTTTAACATCTAAAGAAACCTGATGCCACAAAATCAACCCTTAAAGATCTTTCTTGCAGACAGGCATCCTCATTTCAGAGAAAATATCAGAAAAACTTTCCGGAAAAAGAACATTGAAATTTCCGGCGAGGCTGATACTGCCGAAGATTTGCTGGATGGATTACAAATATATCAAACCGACCTTCTTATTACAGCTCACCGTCTGCATGATGAAAGTGCCGATTACTTTTTGCCTTTAGTAAAAGAAAAATATCCGGATATTAAAATTCTGTTGCTTACCTTAAATTGTGACGAAAAAGTTTTTTTGAAATACGTAAATTACCTGGACGGCATGCTTTGCAAACTGGCCAATAAGGAAGATATAGTTGAGGCGGTATTTGAGATAGCGAAAAAAAATAAACTTTATTTCCGCATTAATAAATCCGCGGAGGAAGCAAAAGGGCCACAGCAAAACAAGCTTAGCTGAAATCCAGTTGGGTTGTTCTTATATTTAGATTGAATCATGCTGATCCGGACGCTATTTCAGCCTGATTAGACCCTGTAAGTCAATCGCGATCTTGTTTTCTGCCTGAAGCGAGTCAATCACTTTCCAGGCTTTTTCTTTTTTAAAGCCACTAAGCCGATGCAATAACTCTTTGGCTTCAAGCCCATCCTCGTTCAATGCCTGCATGATCAGGTGATGTATTTGTTCAAATTCCTCTTTTGTAACTGAAGTACTTTTTTTGGTAAGGCAAATATCGCAGATGCCGCAATCTTTTATTTGCAGGTCGCCAAAATAATTGCCGGTTATCTTACTACGGCACACAGACTTTTCAGTTACATAACCAATCATGGTTTTTACCCTGAGAATAAATTTCTCTTTGCGAAAAGAATGACGGGCAATATTAATGGTAAAGTCTTCTGATTTTATCCGGTTACGTAATAATAGTATTTGCGGTCCGTCTTTTTGCGGACGGTAATCAATGAGGCCCTGCTGATGCAATTGCGTCAATTCTTTTTTTATGTCTTCCTTATCTTTCTTAAGTAAACCGACCATCATCAGTTCAGAAATAAAAGTTGGAAAATCGAAAATGCCCCCATAAGCCCGTAAAAGTGTTTTGATAATAGGTTCCAGCTCTGGATGATCCATTTCAAAATCATGCAGGTTATTTTTGGTGGTTGTGAATTGAACAGAAGCGGGAGTAAAAACCTGTTCGTTAAAAGATAACCAGCCCTCCTGTCCCAAAGCTTTTAATGAATAAACAGCCGTATGACTGTTTACTTTGAATTTCTTTATAAAATCACCGATATCAAAATCAAAATATTCTCCTTCACTACTTCCGGCATGAATTTGTAAATAATTGGCGAGATGCTGGTAAATAGTTTTAATTATTTCCGGAGAAGGGAATCGTATTTCCGGTAATTCATTCAGTTCTACCAGGTCATTGTCATCATATAGTAAAACTGCGTATGATTTTTTCCCGTCCCGTCCTGCCCGCCCGGCTTCCTGGTAGTAATTTTCCAAACAATCCGGAACGTCAATATGGATAACGGTACGGACGTCCGGCTTGTCAATACCCATCCCAAAAGCATTTGTACAAACGATAATCCTTGTTTTGTTGCGGATCCAATCTTCCTGTTTACGGGTTCTTTCCTCTGCTGTTAATCCCGCATGATAGAAATCAGCGGAAATATTTTGCAACCGCAATAATTCACTGATCTCTTGGGTGCGCTTACGGCTTTTACAGTACACAATGCTGCTACCGGCAACGTTCATGAGAATCTCCAGCAGCTTATTAATTTTTGAATCAACCCGGAAAACACTGTAAGAGAGATTAGGCCGTGCAAAAGGCTGGCGGAAAATTTTCCAGGATCCAGGTGCTGTTGTTGGCAAACTCTTCGCTTCCGTCAAATGCTTGTAAATCTCTCCTGGCGGGGTGCTGACCGTTCCAGGCTGCAGGCCGGTAGCAACCGGGACCAGTTTTTCGCAAATATCATCCTGCACTTCTTTGGTTGCCGTAGCCGTCAGTGCCAGTACCGGAACGCCGGGCAGTTCTTCCCTTAAATCTGCAATTCTTAAATAGGGTGGCCGAAAATCATAACCCCATTGCGACACACAATGTGCTTCATCCACAGCAATAAGATTTACGTTAATACCCGGTAAATATTCTTTAAATAAAAAAGTCTCTAACCTTTCGGGCGAAACGTACAGGAACTTACAATTGCTGTCTGTAGCTGTTTTTAAAATATTGATTACTTCCTTGCGGCTCATGCCGGAGTAAATCGCAAAGGCGGTTATATTTTTTTTCCGGAGATTCTCAACCTGGTCCTTCATTAAAGCTATTAATGGAGAAACTACCAGGCATAAACCCGCTTTTGCCATGGCCGGCACCTGGTAGCAGAGTGATTTACCACCGCCTGTCGGCATCAACGCCAGTGTATCAACGCCATTTAAAACAGAATTTATGATCTCTTCCTGTAGTGGACGGAAGGAATCGTAACCCCAGTATTGTCTGAGAATATCATGAATCGTGAGTCGTGGATTGTGAGTTCCGGCATTCATTATGAATCAATTTTGAAATCATTTGGAAGTCTCTGAACATTAAACGGCTGGTCACTCAACTTTTCTTTTGATGTATATTTAATTTCAAAAGCGAGGTCCGGCGTAGTATCAACTTCTATGATTTAGGCCCGGCAATTTCATAAATTCGTTTTCATTCAGCAACAGATATTCCTGAACATCCTTCCGCTACATTTAAATGAACGGAAGGAGCTGCTGTCTTAGTCATTCCAGCTTTTTCTTCCTGGGGAATGAGTATGTTTCTCAATAACAGGCAAATACAATTTTTTGAAACCTGGAAAACAACACACTTGGTAAGTGCTGATTCCAGAAACATAAGTCTAGTTTTTTCTAAGCTACAGTATTATTATGTAATGCAAGAACCAGGCTTATTGATCAAGGATGTCCTATTCACGTTTCATAACTTTTTAAACCACTTTTTTAACAAATAATCTACCGGAGTTAATTGCCAGCACCACGTCACTCAACGCCATCACCAGTGCGCCAAAGGTGGGTGTCAATAAACCCAGTGCAGCTATTGGAATAGCAATAATATTGTAGGCAAATGCCCAGAACAGATTTTCTTTAATAGTGATATAAGTATGCCTGCCAAGGCCAAGAGCCATCGGCAGATTTTTCAATCCCTGATTCATTAATACGACTTGCGCTGTTTGCATCGCGATTTGCGAAGCATCGCTCATGGAGATACCAACGGTTGCTTTGGCGAGCGCCGGGGCATCATTAATACCATCGCCAACCATTACCGTGGGCATGGCCGCAGTTCTTTCGGCTATGATCTGTAATTTCTGTTCCGGTGATTGTTCGGCTATTACTTCATCAATATTTAATTCAACGGCC
>JAOQAL010000595.1 GCA_025963615.1 Chitinophagaceae bacterium
TTACTCCATTGTTTGTAGAGCTCAAAAAAATAATGATGCCGCGCTTATAAACTGGTAGGTAGCCACTTAAAAAAATGTATCTCGTTTTGAAATAGAAAAATCTGTGAATGGTTCGGCAATCAGACCCATTTCTTCGATCGTGCCTGACAACGAAAAATTGTCTTATGATTTTAAAGATATTGAGATAAAGGATGGCAATAGTCTTTACCGGGTTAAAGTTATTCTGTATGATGGGAAACTGCGTTATTCTAATACCGTCGCATTAGTCTATAATACCAACGTAATGCTGATAACTTCCATTGCGCCAAACCCGGTACACCATTCAGCATTTGTTACCATAAGTTCCCCTGGAACTGCCTCTGTAAAATTGATGCTTTATGATGCACAGGGTAAAATCGTAAGACAGTGGCAGCAGCAATTTACCGGCGGCACCAATGTATTTGCTTTGCAACTGGCTGATCTGGTAAATGGGATTTATTTCCTTTCAGGAACTGACGGGAATTTTAAAATCAATGTGACGAGATTAGTCAAACAATAGAGCGGAAAGGAACGGCCTGGCAGAATGGGCTTAAAGCTTAAATAATTTAGTGAGGCCGCTTATGTTTTTTTTGAATTTCTTTAATTCCTTTTTTTGCTGCTTAATGAATGAGTTTTCTTCGAGTTGGCCTAGTACGTTATCCATTTCTTCCCTGGATTCATAAACCATTTTCCGGAATTCATTATTATAATCTTTTGCCCTGGATTCGTAAATACTTTTTGTCATCCATTCTTTGGTGGTAACTGAATCATCTATTAATTTTCTAAAAATATTCTTGTCAAGATCTTTTGGACTAATGTTTAATATTTCAAGTAGGGAAGCAAAGGCATGCTGGAATTTTTGATCATTATACAGTAAACCATTTTTCTCATAGTAAGCATGGACACTTTCCCAGTCTTTAATTTTACCGCTATGAATGTTTTCGATAAGTTTATCTACCACATTCGTTGGCATCAGTTGACCTCCGATGTTTTTCCAGGCTGTCCGGCTTACCCGTTTTGGTAAAGCTTCATAAAATTTTTCCCAGGAATTGATTTGGTGCCGTCGTATGAAATGAAGTAACTGTGAAACGCCGTAGTAAACAATAAGCTCTTTAAACAGGATATAAGCCTGTGGTACTTTGATAAGTTGTACTTTGCGGTGACTATTTTCAAAACCTTCGGCAAGAATTTCAAGTTCGTTCAGCTCTTCGCTTGGTTCATCCAGCAGCCGGCCGCCGATTTTCGAGTCCTTATTTTCTTTGATTTCCTCCTCATTTTTTATTGCATAGGCTTTCTCTGTAAACTTTATCAGTAATTCAAGGGCGTTGAACATTTCATTAATACTGTCAGGTGCCAGGAAATCGTATTCTATCAGTTGGGTTTTGTCAATGCGCTTGTCCCGGTCGGGATACTTGGAGGCGTTACGGGCCAATGCGTACATATTATACATAAACCAATACCCCGGCATCACGACTAACTTATCATGGGTTACATCATTGCTGACTAATGAAAACGGAAGGGGTATATTTAATTCAGCCGGGAAGTCGCCCTTGGCGATCAGCGTAAATGTTGCAAACATGGAATTATGCTTCAGGCTTACACAGAGTCCCGGCCAAAAGCCTCGTCCCGCAATAATTTCCCCATCGGCTCCGCGGCTGTTATGATTGGAACCAATGGTGGCACCCGCCGCCATATTGCTTTGACCCATTACCAGGGCAGCACATAAAAAAGAATTGTTATGATGCTGCTCATGAGCAGGAAATATCAATGAGTTCAATACTTCGCAGCAGGAGATGGTTGCATTATTGCCTAAATAAGAATTAATAAGCCTTGCACCATATTTCAATTGTGAATGCGAGGCCATAACAAACCGCACGGCTTTTACACCATAAAATATTCTGCATCCAACACCAATAATTCCATTTACTATTTCACAACCTTCGCCAATTTGTGATTTTGCTTCAGGGGATGATTTTATCGTGAGGTTTTTTAACTTGTTGGCACCTTTAATATAGGCGTCGCTACCCACCCATACATCTTTAATAATAGCCGTGTTTTTAATGACCGTACGATCGCCGATTTTACCGTAATAGCCGCGGTGGGTATCAAATTGTTTTTGTGTAAACTGTTTGAATTTTTCCATCAGTACGCTATCAGCCCTATGACGCGACCATAAATACGCATCGCCCGGCAACATTCCATCGAACGGAAGTATACTGCGTCCGGCGTTTTCATTGCAAACTTCCAGCCAGATGCGTAGCGATTCATCCTCACCTTCTTTTAAAACTCCATTGCCAAATTTAGCATGGTCCGTGGTGGCCAATTCATTGACATTAATGATCATTACTTCATTCCCGGTAATATAATGACTCATAAAGCTCACGTTACTTACTACTACATTGTCCCCGAAATCGCAGCTGATGATCGTACTGTCATATAGCCCAACCTGTAAACGGATATTGTTAAATTCGAGGTATAAGGGTTCTAATTTCCCGATGCGCACCAGGCCAAAGAATCTGCAGTTTTTTACCAACTCGGGATCAAATAAGTCGGATACCCATATTTTATTCCAGTCATCGGAGGTGTTATTGTTGCGAACAAGCACTTCAATTTCATGCGCTGTTAGTCCACGGTATTGAATGCCACTGCGGTTCTGCTTATTCCGGAGATAATATTCATTTTTTCCTTTCGGAAGATATTCCGGCGCAATAAAATTATAACCGAGGCTTCCTAAAGCACTTTTCCGTATCTCGTTCATGGGATGGGTTTTGGAATTTAAAACCGGTAATTGCCGGGTTAAAAGTTTCATTTCCTTAACTGGTCAACTTGAAAAATCTATTCTACCGTGACGGACTTTGCCAGGTTGCGGGGCTTGTCAACATCACATCCTTTGGCAACGCCTATATAATACGCCAATAATTGCAACGGGATTACACTTAGCATGGGGGCGAGAATTTCATCGGCCTCCGGAACTACCATCACGTCATTACAAAGAGCTGCCGTGTAATCATCTCCTTCACTTATTACAGCAATTAACTTTCCTTTTCTTGCTTTAATCTCCTGCATATTGCTGACAATTTTTTCGTGATACGAATCTTTGGTTGCTACAAATACGACAGGCAAGTTTTCATCCACCAGCGCAATGGGCCCGTGTTTCATTTCAGCGGCAGGATAGCCCTCTGCATGGATATAGGATATTTCTTTAAGTTTCAAGGCTCCTTCAAGAGCTACGGCAAAATTATAACCGCGGCCAAGGTATAAAGCGTCAGATGCCTCTTTATATTTTTCTGCTAATCTTTTAATGTGCTCACTGCTTTCAAGTACTTTGCTTACTTTTTGTGGGATTTCATGCAGTTCATTTAGCAGATGCATATACCGTTCCTTATCTATGGATCCTTTGTCGTGAGCAACTTTTAAAGCAATCATTGTTAATACAGCCAACTGGGCTGTAAAGGCTTTGGTGGACGCTACGCCGATTTCTGGTCCTGCATGCGTGTAGGCGCCACCGTGACTGACTCGGGCAATAGAGGAGCCTACCACATTGACTACCCCGAGGATAATCGCGCCTTTTGCTTTTGCTGTTTCAATAGCCACCAGGGTATCCGCGGTCTCACCGCTTTGTGAAATGGCAATAATGACATCTCCTTTATTGATTACAGGATTGCGATAGCGGAATTCTGATGCATATTCCACTTCCACATTAATGCGGCAGAGTTCTTCAAAGATATATTCGGCAACCAGCCCGGCGTGCCAGCTTGTGCCGCACGCTATGATTACAATCCGGTTCGCATTCATGATCTGCCCGGAGTATTGCTGAATACCACTCATGGTTATCGTTCCGGCTATTGCATCCAGGCGTCCACGTAAACAGTCATAAATAGTTTGTGGTTGTTCAAAAATTTCTTTCAGCATGAAATGATCATAACCCACTTTTTCAATCGCGGCCAGTTCAATATCTAATTTTTGAACATAGGGCGTGATCGTTTCATTTCCAAGGTTTTTCAGAATTAATTCATCCGGTTTAATGATAGCCAGTTCATAGTCGTTAACATAAACGACTTCCTTGGTGTATTCAAGCATCGGAGAAGCATCAGAACCCAGGAAATGCTCACCTTTGCCAATACCGATCACCAGGGGACTTCCTTTCCTTGCCGCAATGATCGTACCCGGGGTTTCTTCATCAAGTAACAGAATCACATAAGCGCCCACAACACGTTTTAGTGCTATCCTCACAGCTTCTTCTAATGAGCAATGATTATTTGTTTTGATATCTTCCACAAAATTCAGGAGCACTTCGGTATCTGTATCGCTTTTAAATGAATAGCCTTTTTTTAAAAGCTCCTGCTTTAACTGCGCATAGTTCTCTATGATTCCGTTATGGATCATCGCCAGTTTCCCACTGGCGGAACTATGTGGATGTGCATTCCGGTCGTTCGGTTCGCCATGCGTTGCCCATCGGGTATGACCAATACCAACATGGGCGTGCAGGTCTTTACCAACTATTGAATCTTCCAGTTCAGCTACTTTACCTTTTTTCTTATAGACCTTTAACCCGCCATTCTGCAGGGCAACGCCGGTGCTGTCGTAGCCGCGGTATTCTAATCGCTTGAGGCCTTTAATAATAACAGGATAAGCTTCCCTGGGACCGGTATATCCAACAATTCCACACATAGACGTAGAGGTATCTGATTACGCAAACGTTTGTTTAAAATGCGAAAATCCAAAAAATCAGGCATTTGCGCAACTATTTGCCAAAAACTATGAGGAGAACGATAAAAATTAACTTATAGTAACGTTCCTTTCAAAATGGTAAATGCCACTGAAAAATAGATTATTAAGCCTGTTACATCCACCAGGGTCGCCACGAACGGGGCAGAACTGACAGCAGGATCAGCACCTGACTTTTTTAATATAATAGGTAGCATGGAACCGCTTAGAGTGCCCCATAAAACCACCCCAATCAATGAGAGGCCAACAGTTATGCCAATAAAAAGATAATGGATACCATAAAGATGGGGAAATATTTGTGACCAGATAATGATCCGCAAAAAACCAATTAATCCCAGCACAGAGCCGAGCAACAAGCCGGAGATAATTTCTCTTCTCATTACCCGCCACCAGTCGGCGACTGTGATTTCCCCCACAGCCATGGCCTGTATAATAAGGGTGGAGGCTTGTGAACCGCTATTACCACCACTTGATATGATCAGGGGAACAAATAAAGCCAACACTACGGCCCTTGCAATTTCGTCCTGGAAATAACCCATGGCTGTTGCCGTTAGCATTTCACCCAGGAACAGCACCACCAGCCATACTATTCTTTTGCGGAACAATTTTAAGATAGGTATTTCGAGATAGGGTTGTTCAAGGGCTTCTGTACCGCCGATTTTTTGCATGTCTTCGCTGAATTCTTCACTGGCTACCCATAACATATCATCGATGGTAACAATGCCAAGTAATTTATTGCTTTGGCTTACTACCGGCAGCGCCACCCGATTATTCATTTTAAATATTTCACTCGCTGTTTCCTGGTCATCTAAAGCATTTAATGCGACAACGCGGTCATCCATTAATTCAGAAACCCTTTTATCCGGCGGGTTCAGTATAAATTCACGGATCCGGATATCGTCCAGTAATTCTCCTTG
Organism: Chitinophagaceae bacterium; assembly: GCA_025963615.1. Taxonomy (GTDB): domain Bacteria; phylum Bacteroidota; class Bacteroidia; order Chitinophagales; family Chitinophagaceae; genus JAFDYH01. Next base: position 5,664 of record JAOQAL010000595.1, read on the forward strand.
TTCATTAATTACATAAATCACATTGATTGTTTCACTGTCTTTACCGTATTTACGGATGGTAGCAAATACTTCTTCAATCGTGTTTTCGGGATAAACATAAACATAGTCGGGGGTCATCAACCTTCCAATACTGTTTTCCGGGTATCCAAGTAAGGATAATGTTATTTTTCGCTCATCGGGATTCAGGAGTTTTATCAATTCCCGGACAACATTGCTCGGCAGCCCTTCCAGGAAGTCGGTTCTATCATCCGCTGGTAGTTCATTTAATAATTCGGCCGTAGTCGCCGGGGGAAGTTCCTGTATAATTCTTTTCTGAACGGGGAATTCAAGAATTTTGAAGACGCTGGCTGCCCGGTGCACAGACATATTAGCGATGATCTGGCTTTCATAATCAGGGTATTCATATATCAGGTCAGCCACATCGCTGATATTCTGATCATTCAGGAAATCACGTATCTGGAGCTTATTCTCCGTTTTGATAACTTCTTCAAACTGCTCTTGCAATTCTGGTTCTAAGGTCATGAAGCAAATGTACGATCCGATGTGTTTTATGTATAACCGTATTCAGAATAACCAGGAATTTATTTGCCTTCTGCCCGCCCTGGACCGCAAAAACATGATAAGGGGGCTTTACTTTTGAGCATTATATATTAATATTATTCATTTATGATTCTTCCCTGTTTGTTTATTGCCGTTACAGACAATATGGGCCGTGGAGTTTTTACGTCTGAAAATATCGACGCCGGTACCGTCATCGAAGTTTCGCCTGTAATCGTTATGAGTAGCGAAGAGAGAAAATTGCTTGATAAAACCCTGCTGCATGATTATATTTTTGAATGGCAAGCGGAAAAAAATAATCCAGCAGCTACCGGATGCTGTATGGCCTTGGGCTATACTCCCGTTTATAATCATTCTTATCGGTCAAACTGCGAGTATGAAATGGATTTTGAGGCGGAACTGATAAAAATCAAAACAGTACATTTCGTAAAAGCGGGCCAGGAGTTATTCATTAATTATAACGGAGACTGGAATGACAGTAAGCCGGTTTGGTTTGAGGCAAAATAGGGAAAGCTACGAGCTGCAAGCTGCGAGAAAAGCTGCGAGCTATGAGCTGCAAGCTTCAAGACCTACAGTTCGGTAACTTACTTCAGTCTCGCAGCTCATAGCTTGCAGCTCGCTGCTCGTACCTCACAGCTTTCTCTAGCGGATTTTACTTTTTATCTCCTGGAGTTTGAGCAGTGCCTCAACAGGAGTCAGCCTGTTAATATCTATTTCTTCCAGTAGGCGTCGTATTTCTTCAAAGGTCTGGCTATGGATATCAAATATGGAAAGTTGCATTCGATGACTATCGGATGGGGGAAGGGAAAGGCGTTTTATTTTTTCGTCTAATCTTCTTTCCTGTTTTCCTTCTTTCGAGCCATCGTCTCCAACGTGTTTGCTTTCTAATTGTGCCAGGATATCATTCGCTCTTTCAATTAATGATGGAGGCATACCGGCCATTTTAGCAACATGAATACCAAAACTGTGCGTGCTGCCTCCTTTGGCCAGCTTACGAAGGAAAATTATTTTATTGCCAACCTCTTTATTGGTAATATGGTAGTTTTTTACCCTGGACAGTTTTTCTTCCAGTTCATTTAGTTCATGGTAATGGGTAGCGAATAATGTTTTCGGTTGCTGGGGCGCGTTATGCAGGTATTCGGCAATGCTCCAGGCAATTGAAATGCCGTCATAGGTAGAAGTGCCCCGGCCAATTTCATCCAGGATAACAAGGCTTTGGGAAGTTATATTATTAATGATAGAAGCGCTTTCGTTCATTTCAACCATAAAGGTGGATTCTCCGCCGCTTAAATTATCGGAAGCGCCTACCCGGGTAAAAATTTTATCTGTGAGTGGAATTTTTGCTTCACCGGCGGGCACAAAACTTCCGGTATGTGCCATTAAGGTAATCAACGCGGTCTGACGCAGTAAAGCGCTTTTACCACTCATGTTCGGGCCGGTAAGGATAATGATCTGCTGGTCGTCTTTATTCAGTTCCAGGTTATTGTCAATAAAACTTTCTCCGGCTGGAAGATTTCTTTCAATAACCGGGTGACGACCGGCGGTTATCTGTAATTCATGACCATCATGAAGAACAGGTTTTTTGTATTTATACTGCAGGGCATTATTGGCAAAGCAGCCCAGACAGTCAAGCACCGCGAGAATATTGCCATTGGTTTGAATAGGGGCAATATAATCAAGCAATTCATTCAACAGCGCTTCATACAATTGTAGTTCCAGTTGAAATATTTTTTCTTCGGCCCCTGTTATTTTTTCCTCATAGTCTTTCAACTCCGGGGTAATATATCGTTCGGCATTGGCAAGTGTTTGTTTCCTGATCCATGTTTCAGGTACTTTACTTTTATGGGAATTAGTTACTTCAAGATAATAGCCGAAGACATTGTTAAAGGAAATTTTTAGTGAGGATATGCCGGTTACTTCGGCTTCTTTTTGCTGTAATTGAACCAGATAGTTTTTCCCACTACTCGAAATTTTTCTTAAATCATCGAGTTCGCTGCTAATTCCGCCGTTGATCATCCCACCTTTTGCCGCGAGGGCAGGAGGATTTTCCACAATTTCCCTGAAGATTTTTTCACCAATATAGAGGCAGGGGTTCAGTGCATCGGCTAAGCGTTTCAGGTAATCATTTTCCACCTGACTGCAAATTTGTTTTATCTCCTGAACGTGTTTAAGCCCGCGGCCCAACTGCAATAATTCCCTGGGGTTAATTTTTTTCAACGGTATTTTTGAAACCAATCTTTCTACATCACCACAATGTTTTATTTTTTGCGCAACCACCGTTCGCAGATCGGGGTCTTTAATTAGAAATTCAACTACGTCTAATCTTTCATTTATTTTAAAAATATCCTTTAGCGGAAAAATGATCCAGCGTTTCAATAACCTGGCCCCCATCGGCGATACTGTATTATCCAGCACGCTTAGTAACGTATGATTGCCTTCAAAGTTACCGGTAACCAATTCCAGATTCCTGATGGTGAAACGATCCATCCATAAAAAATCATCTTTGTCAATCCGCTGAAGCGAAATGATGTGTTGCAGGTTAGGATGTTCCGTGTCTTTCAGGTAATGCAGTATAGCCCCGGCAGCGATCAGCCCTTTTTTTAATTCGTCAACTCCAAAACCTTTCATCGAATGAGTCTGGAAATGTTTTAACAATATTTCTTCCGCATAAGCTTCGCTGAAAATCCATTCATCGAGCGTATATGAATAAGTTTTTGATCCGAAATATTCCTTGAATTTTTTTTGCTGGTGCCGTTGGAAAATTACTTCTGCCGGTTTAAAGCTTTGTAAGAGTTTGTCGGCATATTCCCGGTCGCCCTGTGAAATAAAAAATTCGCCCGTTGAAATATCGAGGAAGGCTAAACCGTATTCATCATTCTCTGAAAAATGAATACCAGCAAGAAAATTATTACTGCGGTGTTCCAGTAATTTATCGTTTACAGCAGTTCCTGGTGTAACCATTTCCGTCACACCTCTTTTCACAATCCCTTT
>JAOQAL010000619.1 GCA_025963615.1 Chitinophagaceae bacterium
AAAGGGATCAACCCAACGTATGAATATTATGCTGTTGAAAGCATTTTTTACTCGGATGCCAAAGTGTGCTATTTCAGGTTGCCCCTGGAGAAAAAGGGCAGTCACAGCAGCGTAAGCCTTACAAAAACCTATAAGGATCCCCGTTATTTTACTTCAGTTTACTTTAATGAAGGCTATACTACCGAAAACAAAACGGTTATGTTCACCATCCCCCGCTGGATGAAGGTGGATATTAAAGAATACAATCTCGACGACTATAACATAAAAAAATCAACGAGCTATGATACCAGGGCCGATGCGGATGTGATTACTTACACGATTAAAAACATGCCTGCGTTACGGAGGGAATCCGCTGCGCCGGGCGGTTCCTGGATATACCCGCACCTGCTGGTGCTTTGCAAGGAAGCGACCGTGGATGGCAGCAAAGTTGTTTTTTTCAATACGGTAGCCGACCAATATAAGTGGTACCGTCAACTGGTAAATGGTATCGGTGATGATAAGGTGTCGCTGGAACAAAAAGCCAGGGAACTTACTGTGGGCATCAGCAACGATAAGGAGAAGATCAAAGCGGTATTCAACTGGGTACAGCATAATATCCGCTATATCGCTTTTGAAGATGGCATCGCCGGATTTAAACCGGCAAAGGCCAACATGGTATTGAGCAAAAAATATGGTGATTGTAAAGGCATGGCCAACCTGACCCGGGGTTTGTTGCAGTCGCTTGGCTACGATGCCCGCCTGTGTTGGATTGGCACCAATCACATTGCTTATGATTATACCACTCCTTCCATGGCGGTAGACAATCACATGATCTGCGCGCTGTTTTACCAGGGCAAAAAATATTTTTTAGATGCGACTGAAACCAATATCGGTTTTGATGAATATGCCGAGCGCATACAGGGCCGGCAGGTGCTTATTGAAAACGGCGACAACTACCTGCTGGAAAGAGTGCCTACTGTAACCCCGGAACAAAATACGCAAACCGAAAAGGCCCTACTGAGTTTTGATGGCACGGAGAATTTAAAGGGAAACGTAAATATCAGTTATAAAGGAGAATCCCGTTCTGATCTTTTATCGAAGATACAGGGTACAAAAAAAGATAACCTGCAAAATTCGCTTACCAACTTTTTAGCGGAGGAAAATCCCCGTTACATGATCAGTGACCTGAATACGAATACGCTCTTAGGTACCGATTCGCTGCTTACTATCGGCTACCATGTATTGTATAAAGGCGCTGCATCCGCATTTGATAAAGAAGTATACCTGGAAGCTGATTTCCGCAAGGAACTGGATGGCTTTATAATTGATTCGGTGAAAAGAAAGTTTGATATGATGCTTCCGTTCCGGATGAACCTCCTGACGGAAACAACCATCACCATTCCTGCGGGGTATAAAGTAAACCAGTTGCCGGCCGGTAAAGAATGGAAGCATCCGAATATTTATATCACGATCAGCTATAGCCGGAAAGGCGATAAGATTGAATATAAAAAACAAATCCGCATTGCCGATGTGATGCTGAAGAAAAAATCATTTGCCGACTGGAACCACATCATGAAGGAACTGGCCGCCCAGTACCGCGAACAAATCATTTTCGAGAAACAATAATAAACCACCAAAACCAGGTTCATGAAGCGATCACTTTTTATAGTTTGCAGCCTGTTTACTGCCACCCTGTTTGCACAGAAAGAGGAATCGAAAGATTATGTAAAAATAAAAGCGGAACTGAATGAAAAGATATTCGGCACGGCAGACCCTTTTTTTAAAGACAATACCATGCCGGAGCAATATAAAAACGAATCCGCCGTGGTGTTGGCGCAAAAACATTCGCTGGAATCCGATTCAAAATATAAGTTCAGGGTTTTTGGTCATAGCGGCGTGAAGTATAATTTCTTTGACATTTTCCGTAAAAAACTACTCATTAATGATCAGTCGGCGCTGGAAGAATATTCACAGCTGAATTTTACCAAACTTCAGTCGAAATCGTGGAGTATGGTTGGGAAACTGAAAAACTATACGTTCATCAATATCCGGTTGATAAAATCGAATGGGACCGTCAAAACAATTGACATCGATGAAAGTGCTGTTACCATTAAAGATGCAAAGAACCAGACAGAAAATAAAATTGCTATTCCCGACCTTAGTGTGGGAGACATCATTGATTATTACGTGGCCAACTATTACCAGGAAGACGATGATGCGACTACTACTCCGCTTAGCTATGTGCTGGGGGATGATTATCCCATCCTGAATTATGTAATTTCACTGCAGTTTGATGCACGCATTGCCATTGAATACCAAAGTATCAATGGGGCGCCGGATTTCAAGGTTAGTCCGGATGCGGATGGCGGTGGTAATGTGCTGAACATGGCGGTGAAGAACATACCGAAAATAAAAGGATTGCTGTGGTCCTCTCTTTACCGGCAGTTGCCCATCATCCGCCTGAATTATAAACGTGGAAAAATTATACATACAGATCTGCCAACTATTAAGGAAGGGGATGTGGTAAAGGCCAACAAGCGGTACCCGGATATGATAGAAGCTACTATGGCTGTGGTTTTGAATGAGGTATGTTACACGGCTGCCACAAACACCCGCATTTTTAAAGCGGACAGGGCTGAAGTACGAAAGGCATGGAAAGAATATACCGGCAAGCATCCTAAAGCGGATAATCCTGATTCGATTGCGGCTTTTGTATTCCGGTATATCAACTGGACGGATTACTACGCCAATTTTAACCTGGAAACGAATTATAACAATGCTTATTATCCGCAGGACCTGCGCAGCCAGTTATTCCGCATTGCCAAGTTTGGTTACATTATGAAGCTTGAATTTAAAATAGATATTGATTTTCTCGTGGTATGTGGTAAGGGAAGTTATGAGCGGGAGGATTTATTCAGCATCGGCGATCTTTCTATATTAGTAGGAACTCATGAAGGAAGAACTGAGTTCTTCTCTTTCGCTGATAATTTTGATTATGGTAATACGGTGCCTTACTACCTGGAAGGTGAGGCGGCAAAAGTGTATCCTTTCGATACCAAACAACTGATGGGAGGCAAATTATTGTATGTGGCATTGAAAGAGAGCAGTAAAATGACTTTACCTGCCACCGTTTATAAAGACAATCATGAAGCGGAAATAATTACAGTTAAAATGGATGCCGCCAATCCCCAGTTACTTACGTTAAACAGGACAATAACTACGAAAGGTTCGCTGAAAAAAGATGCCCAGGCGGCACTGACCATTTATGAAGAAATGGCCCGGCAAACAGCGGCTGCCGTAGGGGTTACCGAAGATCTGATTACGCAAAACAGCAACCATGGCAGAAATGCCAAAAAGGTGGAAGAAGAATTAAAGTCATTGCTTGAAAAGGCCAGGATAAAACATAAAGAAGATTTCGAAAATGAGATACAGCGGAACTATGATGTAAGGGCTAAGGAATTAAAGAGCTATAAGATCCTGAATTTTGGTGCGCAGGCCGATGCGCCTTTTGAAGTGGATGAAGAATTTGCGATGGAAGGATGGGTGAAAAAGGCCGGTAATAATTATATCGTGGATATCGGTAAGTTTATAGCCAGCCAGATTGAGATAAAAAAAGAACAGCGGGAGCGAAAGAAGGATATTTATATGCCGTTTCCACGCGGCTTCTCCTATCACCTTGAATTTATATTGCCCGAAGGATATGGTACTGAAGGCCTGGATAAACTGAATACAAAGATTGAAAATGAAACCGGCGCTTTTGTATCGATTGCAAAAAAAGAAGGCAATAAAATAATAGTGGACATCAATAAACATTATGTCAATTCATTTGAACCAGCTGCCAAATGGCCATTGATACTGAATTTCCTTGATAAGGCGTTGGAGTTTAATCAACAGAAAATTTTGTTGAAGAAATTATAGAAACACACTGCGAGTATTTCACGCAAAGGGCGCAGAGAAGCAAAGAACGCAAAGAGATGAATTGTTAAGGATCAATCTTTACTTTCTCAACATCTCTGTGGGATTATTTTAAAACTACACTATTGAGACAGCCTCATTAATTTTTATAAACCGGTAAAATTTATTATTCAATTCAGGCCAGCAAACCGAAAAACGGGATTTTGGAATCAGAAAATGTATAACTTCATTCTATCCTTGAAATGGATTTAAACCCGTTATTACAGCATGTACTAACCCGTTATAGTTGATTTTCCATTAGTACTGGCAAACCACTTTTACTCCGTCATCCATATTGAGAACAATTTTTTCATCATCAAACTGTTTGCTTTGTGAATAATAGTTATTTGCAAAAGGGCTTTTGATGTTATACATAAAGTATAATCATGAAAGTTTGCTACTTCCCGATCAAACCATCTTGAATTGACATATATCTTTTAACCGAAACTTGCCAGACTGTTATGAAAAAATTACTTATCCTTGCCGGATTATTGTGCATTTTTTTTGCAAAATCCCAAACTCCCCATTTAAATAAATCTTTTGGCACGAAGGGCTTCGCACCTGTATATGCTGGTGACAAACCCGGTAACGTGCTGAGTGAGGTTATACTAAAAGTTTTTCCGTTAGATGATGGTAAATCATTGCTGGTAACAACTACTGGTAATTATGTACAGTTAAGCCGGAGACTGGAAAGTGGAAAGCTGGATAAAACTTATGGAAATGAAGGCTACTCGGAATCTGTGAAAATCATCCAGGTATTTCCTGCGGGGGCAGCCATGCAAACGGACGGCAAGGTTGTGGTGACAGGACCTTCTGATTTTACG
>JAOQAL010000627.1 GCA_025963615.1 Chitinophagaceae bacterium
TACGAGCCATCCTATTATGCGTTACTATTTACTCCTTTTTTCTTTTTTTACCTCCTTCAGTATTGTTTTAGACAAAATACAATTCCTGCCAGGTGGTTATTGCCCATGCTATTTCTACCATACATACTTTCTTTCTCCATCGGCGTGATTGGCGCTGCGGCACTAGCAGGTATATTATTATGGGGTATTTATTTCAAGAGCCTGACAGGAAAAAAAAGAATTTTAAATGCTTTGATCTATTGCGGTACAGGTTTTATCTCGGCCATGGTGATATTGATATTATTTTTCCGCCATAACCCTGTTTTCACCAGGATCCGGAATATTCTTTCCGGGGAAGATTCCTCAGGCAATGGCCGCATTACAGATGCTTTTATTTTAGCGGATAAATTGTTGCAGCAAAAAAGTGAGTATTGGGGTGTAGGCATCGGGCAGATAAAAATAATGGGCGAGGTCACGATACGCAATTATTATCTCTATTACACAGATTACCGGGTGGCGATTCCCAATGCGGTGGCTGAAACCCTGGCGATATTTGGCTGGGTGGGCGTTTCGCTCAGATTAGCGATAGAAATTTTCCTTTTCTTTCATACCCGGGTATGGACAAATTATTACAGGCTACTACTTTTCCTGTTCATATTTATTTACCAGTTTACTGGCAGCTTTATAACCAATGTGGCGGAGTATGTTATATGGATCCTTGCTTTTACCAGGATTTTTCAGCAGTTTGATATAAAGGCGGAGAAAGCGTGAAGCGTTTATTCAGCCGGATATCCTTACTCACTGCCATGAACATCAGCTGTTCATAATCATTGATATTTTTTTCCTGGTTATAAATTGTATTTATTTTTTCAATATTGGATTGTTTCCGATGCATTATGATATTTGCCATGGCGGGCTTATTGATAATACGGGCTACATCTTGGGCCGAAGAAAAATAATCAGCGTCACCCTGTAAAATGGCGTTGTTAAAAACATTGTCATGGGCGGCAATATCACATCCGCAGCCCATGGCCTCCAGCAACGAGGGATTCGTGCCACCTACCGAATGGCCGTGAAAATATTTTGTTGAATAAAACCGCAGATTATTCAGTTCCGGTTGGTCATATACAGAACCATAAAAGTGAATGGAAGCATTATGATACTTCGACCTGAGATGTTTTCCAAATGGATTTCCTGTGTCGCCGATGATCAATAAAGGGTACGGATTATTTGACGCGAGATATCCCTGGATCGTCATTTCAATATTATTCTCCGGCTCCATCCTGGCTACCAGTAAAAAATATTGGTTCGGGGTAAGCTTGTATTTTCGGAATACCGATAAATCTGTATCAGTGAATACTTCAGCACCGTAGGGGATGTATACGGCGCGTTTTCCATAAGTAGAAGCAAGATATTCCTGCATATGCGGTGAATCCGCTACGAGCACCTGGGCATTTTTGGCCGCCAGGGATTCCGCCCATTTTAAAAATTTCTGCGTGGGCTTATTGTATTTACTGCGATTCCACTCCATGCCGTCCATGTTTACGATATTGACTGTGTTTTTGGGCCACCGCCAATGCCATATTGAATCACTGGTATATCCGAGATGCAGCAGGACATCGAAATTCCTTTTCCGCGAATCATTAACGCAGTTCAGGTCATAAAAAAACTGGCCGAATGTGCCGAGCTTAGGTTCAGGGTCTTTGCAATGTATAATCTGTACATCGTTCCATTCATTTTGCTTATAGGGATGGTTGCCTGAACTATAGACGTATACATCATGTCCTCTTTGCGTCAAACCCAAAGAAAGATATTGAGCAAACTGTTCAAAGCCACCATAATGGTTAGGAATGCCTCTTGTTCCTAAAATGCCAATCGTTAGTCTTCTCATTCTTATATAATGTTTTTGCATGTTTCAAGGGTTATGGAGGCAGCCCGCTGCCATGTATAATTTTGTAAAACTTTTTCCTGCAATTGTTTGGGTGACACACTTTGAGCCGCTTTATCGATTGCCGCATAGATAGATTTGGGATCGGCCGGGTCGCAATAAAAAGCATCGTCCCCGAAATAATCCCTGGTGTATCCTTTTTCTGTAATGGCAATATTGCATCCCATCGCGGCGGCCTCCAGTGATGAAAGTCCACAGGTTTCAAACCAGCTTGGCAAAGCATGTACTTTAGCGGCATTGTAATAACCGGTTAGTATTTCCTGTGGCATGTGGTTATAAAAGAAAATATTTTTTGCGGCGATTCTTTTGCATTCTTCATAGTATTTTCTCTGATTTGGCGCCGGAGAACCGATAAGCATCAGGGTGTAACCGGTATTGTTCAGCGCTTTTATAAGATTTAACTGGTTTTTAATCCCTTCTATTCTTGCAGCGCAAATAACAAGGTTATTATTTTTAGCAGATGGTTCATTGGTATGAAACAGGGAAGGGTCAACACCATTCGGTACTACCGCATATTTTTTTTCAATATTATACAGTTCGCTCAGCTTTTGGTATTCCGTTTCACTTCCTGGTAAAAGAGCCGCTGCTTTTTTAAGGATCTCACGGATACTTTTTTGTTGTCCTTTCCACAAATACGCCTTGCTCTGTAAGCTGTCATTCCCTTTGATCCACCGGGACAATGTTTTTATATATTCACCGGAGCCGCGCCGGAGCCGTTTCAGTATTAATCCCCCAAGTCCATTCCGGTATTGCCTGTCGTATTCGCTATAATCGATCAGGATCGGGGACACTACAAATGGTTTTTTTATCCGCGACAAATGAAAAAGAATGTCTGAAGGCCGGGTGATATTTGAGAAATGAAAAAGATCGTAAGCCCGGTAGTCGATTGGACTATTGGTTAAAAAAATATCCGCCCCGGTTCCCGATTTCTTCAGGTGCTTGACGGTTTGCATTACCTGGATGGTATCACCGCCGGGTGACTCATACAATGTGGATCGTGTAATGAATGCGATTTTCATTTATACGTGGTGGCTTCAAAAAATTATGTTCTGCCGTTTAGCTTAAATCGGGGAAAAAGAAGGGAAAGTAGCCTCCCTTCGCAAAATTTTGGAGATATTCATAAAGTTTTTCTTGAAATGAACGAATCCGGTTTCATCTCTGTCATGTTTATTTATCTTTAGGCAATAAATAATCAACTAAACTGGACAGATGTTTTTCTTTTCCCGAAAAAACGGAAATTATTATTGGGTATTCTTTTACAGGCTGGCAATAGTATTGTTTTTGTTTTTATTATGCAGGCTTATTTTTTACTTCCTGAACCCCTCTCTCTTTCCCGGTATCAGCTTTCTTGAATGGTTGCGGATATTAAAAGGAGGCCTTGTATTTGATATCGCAGCGATGTTCTATTTCAACAGTCTTTTTATCCTGTTGATGTTATTGCCAGTTCCGTTCAGAAATTCGGCCGGGTACCAGAAGATTGCAAAATATATCTTCTTTCTCACCAACAGTCTTGCGATTTTACTGAACTGTATTGATTTTATTTATTATCGTTTTACGCTCAGAAGAACCACGCGGTCGGTTTTTAATGAATTTTCTCACGAAACCAATAAAGTCCATCTTGCCAAAAATTTCTTTTTGGAGTATTGGTATGTGGTTGTCATTTTTACCGGCCTGATAGTTTTAATGGTCTGGCTTTTTAACCTGGTGAAAGTCAAGCCAGCCCAGAATTTTCAAAGAAAATGGTTATTTTATAGCAAAGCCGTTTTGGCATTTCTGGCCGGCATTACCCTGGCGATAGGAGGTATCCGGGGTGATTTCAAATACAGTACCCGGCCTATAACTATCAGTAATGCCGGTGAATATGTCAAGAGCCCGCATGAGATGTACCTGGTGTTAAATACTCCATTTTGCATGGTAAGGACCTGGAATGTAAACCGGCTTAAAGAAATCCGGTATTTTCCGGATGAGGAAGTTGAAAAAATTTATTCACCGGTGCATTATCCTGTGGCGGACAGTACCAGGCCATTCAAAAAACAAAATGTAGTTATAATCATCCTGGAAAGTTTTGGTAAGGAGGCGGTAGGGGGATATAATAAAGACCTCGATCACGGCACGTACCAGGGATTTACTCCTTTTCTTGACTCCTTGATGACGGTTAGTAAAGTATACTGGAATTCATTTGCCAGTGGCAGAAGGTCCATAGATGCATTGCCTTCTGTTTTGGCCAGCATTCCGAACGGCCAGGATCCTTTTGTACTTACGCCTTATTCTTCTGACAGTATTCACAGCCTGCCGCAAATTCTGAGAGAAGAAGGATATCATACTTCTTTTTTTCATGGGGCACCCAATGGTTCCATGGGATTTAAAGCATTGGTAAACCTGTTGGGTGTCCAGCATTATTATGGAAAGGATGAGTATAATAATGATAAAGATTTTGACGGTATATGGGGCATTTGGGATGAGCCTTTTTTCCAGTTCTTTTCAACCACACTAAGTAGCTTCAAACAACCTTTTGTCAGTACTATTTTTTCTGTTTCGTCTCATGATCCTTTTAAAGTACCACTCCAGTATGTGGGAAAATTTAGAAAGGGTCCCCTGCCGGTTCTGGAGTGTATCAGTTATACAGATCATGCACTGAAAGAGTTTTTTGAAACGTCGGCTCATGAAGATTGGTTTAAGAATACAATTTTTGTCATAACAGCCGATCATGCTACCGTAAGTTATCATCCGGAATACCAGAACGCGTGGGGCGATGTCGCGATCCCGATTTTATTATGTCACCCGGGTGATTCTTCCTTGCGGGGGGTGGATACGGGCATTATTCAGCAGATAGATATTATGCCAAGTATTCTTTCTTATTTAAATTATGATAAACCGTATGTCGCTTTTGGTAAGAATGTATTTGATAAACAGAAATTGAATTTTGCAATCAGCTACGGTGGTGGTTACCGGTGGATTGAAGATGACTACCTTTTGTTTTTTGATGGAGAAAAAAGTAAATCATTATATAATTATCATACCGACCGGCTGATGAAAGATAACCTGCTTAATAAAGACCCTGGCCTGGCAGCAAAACTTGAATTGCATCTGAAGGCTTTTATACAACAGTATAATAACCGCCTGCTCAAAAATCAATTGACGGTCAATGGTAAATCGAAATAAAAAATAAAGATACTGGATGCTGATATCCAGT